>JBMYYN010000215.1:0-4326 GCA_049609445.1 Bacteroidia bacterium
TCTAACTTAGTACCAGTTTCAATAAACTGTCCCCTATTTATCAAAGTTTGATTGAAGAATTTTTGTTTGAATGATACCCACTTCACATTTGCTTCAAGCTTTTCATCATCACTACTGGTTTCGCTTAAGTAGTCTACATCGTTATCTCCAGAGTAATTGTAATAGATAGTTGTTGCAGCTCGTTCATCTTTCAAGGTTTTTTCTTGACCTTGAACTTCTGCTGTCCATTTTAGTTCTGCATATCGGTTGTTTGGTGAGATTATCTTACCAATATTCTCAAACTGAACATTGTACCCTACCTTATACGAATTTGAATCAAGGGTATACGTCTGAATTATCTTAGCTTCATTAGGCAATTGAGAAGTTAATATCACTTGATTATTGCCATTTTTTTCAGCTGTAAAACTTCTAGAAGCTGTATTGATGACATCACCATTCACTAATGGAATAGAATATCCTAGACTCATCTGACCATCTTCAAATAAAACCAAATCGGAAGAATCATATCTGTGATAGTCCTTGATATTTACTTTCTTAGGGATTCCACCTATAGTTGTAAAATCAATAGACATCAAGTCATTTTCTAAAGAAACAATTGATTCCTCTATAACTTCTATTGTATTCGAAGAATCATCTGAAGCTATATCAGAGCTAGATATAGTCGCTTCTGTATTCTTTATTGCAGCTAAGCTATCTGCAAGTGCTATTTCGTTTGCTTTACGTGATTGCTCTTCTAATACTTCCTGATTTTGACTATTGAAATAATAAAATCCAATAAAGAGAAAAAATATTAAAACGTACCCGATGGTGGAACTTCTTTCCATAAAAATTTATAAGGGTGCAAATGTAGAAGTATTCCCTAAATAGAGAAAGATTACAATGAGAAGTAAGACATAAACGGGGATAAAAGGGATAAATGCTTTAAGACATTCCTGTCACTCCTTCTAGACGGCTTAGATTCGTCATCTGCAGGAAACTTTTGGATTAAAATTTTAGCACTATTCTCATTACTAAAACTTTGTTTAAGTATGTCCGCTCTATTGTTGAAATATGACTCCGTATAGTCTAAAAGCAGGTATTCACTTATTAGTGATTTCATTGCATCAAAGTTTTTACCAACAGCACATAGAGATTCTAAACCAGAACCATCAACCATAAGTGGATTGACCACTGCAAACTTCCCTAAGTACAACGCATTAAGCAATTTTAATTTAATACCTGTGTTTTGATTCGTATACAGAACATTGATGTGTGCATCAGAAATCAGTTTGTGAATCTTTTCGGTAGTTAGATTCACTTGAAGTTCTACATTATCATACTTGGCACACAACTCTACCAAATCCTTAGGAGGATTGTTTCCGGCAATGACAGCTTTCGTATCAAGTTTAGAAAAGATGTTTTTAATCAATTCCATCGCCGCGATATAATTTTCCGGCACCGATAAGTTGCCGTGATAGAGCAAAAATTTCCCTTTAGCTCCCGGATAGCTCATGCCCTCGTTGCTATGAAAAGCTGGCAAATAAATCACGTTATCATTCTTCTTAGAAAAGTGACGTTGATCATTTGGGCTGATGGCTCCAATGAGATCTGCGTGTTTTAGAATACTCTCATACTTTCTGAGCTTCTCAGCTTCGATTCTAAAAAAGTATTTTTTAAAATAACTTAGTTCTGATTTCTCCAAATGCTTGTAGTAATGATGCTCAATGTTATGAGTTCTTACTATTTTAAACCTGTTCTTTATGGACGCATCCGCGAGATGATAAGTACAATGCAGACCTTCGAACAAAATAGGGTTATTGTCCTTATTAAGGTTTTCCAATAAAGCATTACCATTCCTAGTATTCACTATATAAGGCTTGCTTCCAATGAAAGGGTTTTTTATCGTTCTTCTTTTATAATAATGGACCTTAGAACAATACTTCTTGAGTTTTGCTTCATTCTTTTCTCTTCCATATTGATATATGTGTAAAGTCACGTCTACACCTTGATTATAAAGTGATTTAAGCTTGTAAAATATATCGATAACACCGCCATAGTCCGCTGGGTATGGAACATCAAATGCTATCATATGTATTTTATGTTTAAACGCTTTCGGCATAGAAATTAAGTAATTTTTCTTCTTCTATATTCCAGTTCACTTCTTGACTTGCAATTAAACAGTTTTTTCTCAATTGAGCATAAAGCGATGAATCATTCAACAGTAAATTTACTGCCACCACAATCTCATCTGATACTGCATTGGCAAAAACACTGCACTCAAATTTTTCATTAAGACGTTTATACTCTGGAAAAGGATTGGTGATAGCCGGAATTCCTGCGTGTATATAGTCAAAATACTTATTGTTTAACGAGTAGTAATAACTAAGACCGAGGTTTTCGGACACATTGATTCCTGCAAATGCATTGATAGTTATCTCTGGTAAATCTTCAGGGTCTATCATACCTAAAAATTCTACTTTATCTTCCACCTTATGGATCCTCACTAATTCCTTAAGCTCTTCGTCCAAATCGCCCGTACCTGCTATTTTTAATGAGATTGGAATACTTTTCATTGCTTCAATTAGTGATTCCAATCCTCTTCCCTTATTCAAGGCACCTTGATATAAGAGATATTTTGATTTTGGATTAGCACTAGGAAGTGTGCGTAGAACAGGTGCATTCCGGATGACACCAAAAGGCACTTTGTATTTCTTTGTATACTCTTCTGCTATCAACTCTCCTACTGTTAGTGCATTTTTAAGTTTTGGAAGAATGTAGTTCTCTATTTTAAGCCATAAATTTCTCTTTTGCGGTCTATTGAGCAACTCAGGAACTTCTGTAAAATACTCGTGAGAATCGTATATCAGCTTCTTCTTTCTCAACTTAGCAACGAAGTATCCGGCGGGTAGTGTATCTAAATCTACAGAATGGATTATATCAACCTTGGCAAACAGCAACTTGAAAAAGATCTTTAGGTTATACAAAAGATAAAAGACCGGACCATTATTGACTGCAAACGAAAATCTCTTTTGACTGTATGGTCTAGACGCAACTTGAGCATTAGATTTTTTTCGACCCCACAGTGCTACTTCATAATGATTTGAGAGTGATGTACATATCTTAATCATACGTTGATCGTATATGACATCATTAATGACTGTTGCTATTACTTTTGGTCTTGAGTCCAAGTATAGGTTTGATTGGTTTTGGTTAGGTACTCGTTGTCCAGCAGCCATTTTACTACTGAGATAACTTGTTGTTCTTCGAACGTGCCAAAGGACGAAACTATTACATCAAGTTCCAAATTTTTGTTCTCTAAGATGTTTCTAAGCCTTTTTACAATCTCATCCACCTCTACATTCTGTAATTTTGACTTTTTGCCTAACCGGCATATATCGCACTTTCCACAAGCTTCCTTCGCTTGCTCTCCAAAATATTCCAATAAAACACCTTGCCGACACAAAGACATATTATGCTCGTAGAGACTCATAGCATCTCGCCTCTTCTCTTCTTGTTCAGTAAGCTTTAAATAGTCTTTCTTATTTAGCTTGATTTCAGTTGGTCGAGCCTGCAAGTAAGTTACACTGTTACCTTTATTTTCATCTATGAAATCAACAATGCCATCTCGCTGGAGAATTGCAAAGTTTTTTTTCAGGTCCGATATACTACACTTCTGTCTCTTTGCTAACTCCGGAAGACGTATCGGTATATAATGATCAAACAAGCCGCTATACGATCTCAACAGAAGTTTGATAAACATATCTTGCACCTTGTTCTTCACCTGATATGCATATAATTCAGACTGCGGAGCGAGAAATTTTATCTTGGGCATCATGAAGTTTGGTTCATTCAACTTCAAGTATCCCATAGAATGAAGTACACTCATGGATTGTACAACCATCCTTGGTATCATTTTAAAATTTTCTGAGAATCGTATTATGTCTAAGGAATATGTTACTCCTTTACCAGCAGTAAACGAAATTTGATGAAAATTGTATAGACACTTTAAGGTTTTATCTACCTCTGGCAATGTCGGAAATATCTTCCAGAAATCCGATTGTTTCTCATTGGAAGTCAGTAATATACAGTAAGACTCAAGACCATCTCTTCCTGCTCTACCAGCTTCTTGGTAATAAGCCTCTGGGCTGTCAGGTCTCTCATAATGAAAAACTACACGTACGTCTGACTTATCTATTCCCATACCAAATGCGTTGGTACAAACCACAATTCTCGTTCTATTTTCTATCCAATTCTGCTGAATTTGAGATCTCTTATCATTATCAAGTCCTCCGTGATAAAACTCCGAAGAAACTCCAGATTTCACTAAAACTGAAGCTATTTCTTCGC
>JBMYYN010000216.1:0-4307 GCA_049609445.1 Bacteroidia bacterium
AGCCACGTACTTGCCAAGTTCAGGAGTCTGTTCGATTAGTTTCTTGAAATTGTAACGCGTTTTATGCTTGTTGCGGCGATGGAGTTTCAACTTAACAGCAGTAGGACTTGGTTTTGGTTTGTCTGGCATCTTATGAAACAAAGGTAGTTCTTCTGCATACAACTGCGATGGTAAAGCTTGCCCTTCTCGATACAATTTTTTCCTGTTGTCAAAAATCACTCGAAGTGACAAGCTTTCGTGTTTTGCTATTTGATTGAAAATTAAAAGGGCATTTCCTGCTTATTGTGATCTCATTTATGAAAGAGACTGCATGAAACAACGTGCCTTTATTCATAGATTTCCTTTTGTGAGATGTTTCTTTGGCAGGTAGGTTTAGGATTCAAATTTTGGTCAGTAGCAGTGGCTATTCCGTGAGCAACGACGTTTTGATTTCGTTCGTAGGTTTTGTCAGCTGAAGTAGTTCTTCTGCATATAACTGCGATGGTAAAGCTTGCCCTTCTCGATACGATTTTTTCCTGTTGTCAAAAATCACTCGAAGTGACAATCTTTCGTGTTTTGTTATTTGATTGAAAATTAAAAGGACATTTCCTGCTTACTGTGACCTCATTTGTGAAAGAGACTGCATGAAGCAACGTGCCTTTATTCGCAGTTTTCCTTTTGTCAGATGTTTCTGTGGCAAGTAGGTTTAGGATTTATTTTGGTCAGTAGCAGTGGCTATTCCGTGAGCAACGACGTTTTGATTTCGTTCGTAGGTTTTGTCAGCTGAAGTAGTTCTTCTGCATATAACTGCGATGGTAAAGCTTGCCCTTCTCGATACGATTTTTTCCTGTTGTCAAAAATCACTCGAAGTGACAATCTTTCGTGTTTTGTTATTTGATTGAAAATTAAAAGGACATTTCCTGCTTACTGTGACCTCATTTGTGAAAGAGACTACATGAAGCAACGTGCCTTTATTCGCAGTTTTCCATTTGCGAGATGTTTCTGTGGCAAGTAGGTTAGGTGTGGTCCGGAGGTTTTGGTTAGTAGCAGTCGCTATTCGGTGAGCAGCGACGTGTTAATTTCGTTCGTAGGATTTTGTCAGTTTGAGTGGTTTTGCTGCAAGCAAAATTGTACCGAGAACAGGCAAAAAAGGTCTAAAAATCAAACCAACTTCTGCGTCGATTGAGCTTTAGGTCTTGAAGAGTGCTAGATTTTACGTTGATGCCAAACTCAAACATTTGTCTCTGTATAGGATACCACTTGAAATTCATCTGCCAGCAATGCAAGTCTCTGAAAAATTCAAGAGATGTAAATGCAAGTTCTTTTTTAGTAATGTCATAACCACTGCTCAGCCCAATTTTCCAGTTTTCTGTAAGTTTGATGTCTCCGTTGAAAGTGATGCTTTGGATCAAGCTTTTTTCTAGAAGAGCTGGCGTGTTAGCTCTCAAGTTATAGTTCAAGTTCAAACTCCAAGGAAGATTAAAGTCGACATAGTTCTGAAGGTTATTATTGATAAACTCTAGCTCATCATCATTGACTTTTTCGGATGTTTTTCTTTTGAATGCTTGTGGATTAAGGTTTGTAGATATCGAAAGCGAACTCGAAGTGAATTTCCCTAAAGAACCCATTCCATTTATAGCATATTCTCGGTACCGGTGAGTAGTAGTGCCATTCGTGTCCAGTCTATAGCTATATGGATCAAAAGTGGTCCTAAATGTCATTCTGATTTTATTTAGAATAGTGGTATTACCGCTGATAGACAAGTTTGCTAGATGAAAAGAGTCTGCTAAAAAATTGTATCCACTTCCAATGTTTAGGCTTTCAATTATCTTTACTTTTTTGATACCCCCATTGGCTGTGTCCTTGGCTGAACGTACTTTTATTTCAAGATTATTTCCAATACCAAAATTTAGAGAACCTTGAGGTCCGCTGGTAGGTCTACCAAGTAGGCCGTTTTCATAGATAGAATAGCTTTGTGCGACATTTCCAGAATCTAAGTATTCACGATACCCGTTTTTTTCTCCGGTAGAGAAGTCGGGACTCCATACTGCAGAAATGTTGGGTCGAATTACGTGCGATATTGCATTTATCTTCCCATCACCTTTGAAGTATTTTCTACCATAGATGATGGTACTCAAACCGATTGATGTTCTGTACGAAAAGGCTCTTTTAAATCCATTGACATTGTTATTGGTCAATACACTGGAGTCGCTATAATCCCACGATTTTTCAGTAGTCTTGGTGTACCAATACTCATTGAAACTAAAGTTGGGAGAGACGGTTACCCATTTTAAAGCTTTGAAAGACGTACTTATGGGAATTCTGTGACTCGCACCATTTCTGAAGTCGTCCCCCAATTGCTTTGCACTACCTGTATGTTCTCTATTGAATAGTTCTGAAACTCCAGAAACTAAAACCGTGTCTATTGTTCTGATCTCATTTCTAAATGTACCTTGATAGGATACACCCATATTTCGCATAAAGCTTTTCAGGGTTTTATTTTTAGAATTGAACTTTTTGAAAGGCATCTGACGCGATACATTGGCAGTAAGTTGAGGTAGCGTCATGGTAAGATCTCCAGTGCTCAGATTCTGATTCATATTGGAGTTGAGGCTCATGTTTAGTTTTCTATTGAAAAAACCTCTACTGTATGAGATACTTGAGTTGGAGTTTGTGCTTATGATGTCTTCGTAGTTCGTAGTGTTATTCTTTAAAAAACTACTCGTAACAAAGTTTACATTGGCGGAAAAATTGCTTCCCGGTTTCGCTTTCGCATCTCTCGCAAAAGTCCAGCCGAGCTTATAGTCATTTGATACTTTGAACGCAGGTGACTCAGGTTCACCAAACTGATTCTTGTTATAGCTGAACTGGAGGTTTCCTCTATACTTATACTTACGATAGTAGTTGCTTCGGAGTGTGGCTCCCCAGCTACCTCTGAAGTATATGTCTGCTGCTACTTGTACATCGATAAAATCATTGATAGGTACATAATATCCTAGTCCTCTAAGGTTAAATCCACGTTCCTGTGATTCCCCAAAAGTAGGGAATAGGATGCCCTTCTTTCTCTTCTCTGGAATAGGGAAAAATCCAAAAGGAACAAAGAGTGGAGTATTGATGTCGGCTATCACCAGGTTAGCAGGACCGGTGACGATTTGCTTTCGCGGGATGACCTTGATTTTATCAGCTTTTATATAGAAGTGTGGATCAGGAAGGTTGCACGTTGTGAACCGAGCATCTTTCACATAGATATGTTCGAGGCTATCTCGAAGAACACGTTCTCCGTGGATATATCCGTCTTTTTCTGTTGTAAGCACACCAAATGAAATCCCTTTTTTGGATTCGAAGTTGTATTTCATAGTGTCGGCCTCGTAGACTTTTCCGGCATCTTCAAAGGCTGGCCTGCCGACGTATTTTCTAGTCGAGTCATTAAGGATTCCTGTTGCGAATACATCTTTTGTGTCAAAGTCAATCACGATGTAGTCTGCGTTCAACTTTATAGCTTGATATGTGATTTTGGCATTGCCATATAGATAAGCTTTTTTATTAGGTAGGTCCAATACGATAGAGTCGTCAGCTTCATACTCTACTGTGGCATCTAGATCGGACTTGTGGTCCGCTATCGAAAAACCTATACTGTCATTTCCGATACTGTCAATAGCATAAGAAGAATCTTGTGCCAGCGATAGCGACGAGTCTGTTGTTTGACCATATGCAGACATTGTGCCTATGATGAATAGAAACAGCAATGTAGATAAACCTTTAATCCGTGCTTGATTCCTCGCTAATTGTAGATATGATTGTTTAGTGTTTTTCAATAAAAACGTTTCTAAATCGATAGGTGCAAATGAACAACATATATCCTATATAGAACCTTAGTCTTTTATATTTTGTGATAATCACAAAGGAATATTCGATGGCAAATAAAAAGTCTCCTTTTAATCTAAGTTTATCGTCGACTAATGATGGGCATTCAATTGATAAACATGGACTTTTAAGGAATATATGGGTGAAATGTTTTTCATACTATGATGGCGAAACCAACGTTCTTGGAAGAGCTGAACGTGTTGTTCCGGCAGTAGATTGCCTATTAATCCAATAAATGAGGCACGTTTGACTAACTATGAAGGTAAAAGTGTATTTGCTTGCAATATATTTGAAGTTAAATTAAAATTTAAGCAGAAACTACGTTTAGATAGAACAAATCATTATGGCAATGAAGAAAGAATTAAAGGTTGGGATTTTAGCTACGGTAGCAATTGTGATCTTTGCATTTGGGTATAAGTTTATGAAGGGGAAGGATTTTTTCACTGACACCAATGAGTATTTTG
>JBMYYN010000217.1:0-4305 GCA_049609445.1 Bacteroidia bacterium
CAGATAGCGGATATGTATACTTGGTTACTTCTGATGGAATTAATACATCAAGGGATTCAGTATTTATTAATGTAAATAAAGTTCCTCAAATTAATCTAAAGCCTATAGGAGATATTTGCTGTGATCACGGTGACATTTCACTCAATTTTTATTTAACTACCCCATCAGGAGGCTCATCAAACGGTTCTTGGTCGTGCACAGAGTATCCAAGTTTAGTTCAAAACAACGTATTCTATACCGATACAGCTTGTACACTTAATCAAAGTCCTTCTACAAATATTCAAACCTACATCCAATATACCTATACGGATCCTACTTCACTTTGTGTCAATTCTGATTCTGTATTGATTCAAGTAAATAAACTACCAAGAGTAATACTGCAAGATAAAGACTATTGCCAAGATTTTGGTGGCGTAAGATTGGATGATGAGGTGGTGATAAGTCCCGCTAATACTTCTCTGGGAACACCGTCCTGGAAATGTTTGGATTCCAATTGGACTGGAAATCATTTTTATGCAAACATGTTGGAGAATAGAGGTTCTTCGTTTGCACCTGACTATTGGCTGAATATAGATACTTCTAATTATACGATGCAAAATCCGGACATTGACACTATTTCACTTGAATATAGCTATGTCAGTGAGAAAGGCTGCAGATCCTCAGAAGAAGCGGATGTGAGAGTTTGGCGAGTGCCAAAATTACAGTTTAGTAAAAATAGAGAATTGTGCTTTGATGAAGGGGAGGTAGACTTGGACTCTCTAACAGGTGTTAATATATCTGGCGGAAGATGGTCCTGCTATGATTCGGCTGGTTATGAGCCTTGTTCAGGTTTCTCGTATATAAATGGAAATGTAATTAATACTATGAATTCGATTGATGATGATCAATCTCATACTTGGATAATTAGTTATTATCACGATGCTACAGGCTGCCCTGCTCAGAATTTTATTCCTATCACCGTCAATCCTCTGCCAGCTATCGTTATAGATCAACTCTATCCTAGCCAATTTTGCGAAACTGACACGGAAATCACAATGAGAGCTAACCCAATTGGAGGAGTTTGGTCTTGTTCAGATTCATCAGCTGTAGCACAAGATACGTTTTACCCATATTTAGCCACAGAACACAAGTATCGATCTTGGATATATTACGACTATACAGCACCTAACACAGGATGTGATTCAAGAGATTCTATAAGGGTAAAGGTAGATGCAAGGCCACGAATAGATCCTATTCCTGATACCACTTTTTGTAAAGAAGAGGGAGTAAATATGTTAGAACTAAACTATAATCTAAAAGGACAAAACTTCAGTGGACTTAATTGGGTAGCACCTGCGGGATTGTTTACTAGCAATCTGAGAGCATCACTCTCGCCATACTCTGATGTCCACGACGAGGTGCTTACACTGCAACTCCAAAATGCTAAAGCTGATACTTTTAGAATAGTAATCTTTGCATTTCCTGAACCCAGTAGTACATGTCGTTCTGTAGACGATTACTTTGATGTAATAGTACATCCAACTCCAGAAGGTCAAATAGTAGCCACAAAGCCATCCGGTTGCAAGCCAGTAAGCACTGAGTTTTATTTAGAAATGGATAATCAGATTGACCCAGATTCATCTTCTCTGAATTGGGATCTTTGGAATGGTAATACGAGTACTCGGTCAAGGCCAAGTGCGACATTTGTCGAAAGTGGTAGAAAAGCGGTTTCCGTTTCAATAGAATCAAAAGCAGGGTGTAGTTCTGTTTTTGAAAATTCAGTAGATGTTTATTCTATTCCTGTTGCGGAGTTTGTACCGAACCCCAACAACAATGCTCCGGTGTCAAATCCACGTTTTGTGTTCAATAATAAAAGCTTTGTGAATAGCTTTGGAGGTAGTGCGATTGTTTCTAATTTTTGGAAGTTTGATGAAGGTGGAAGCAGCACCAATGATACCTCATCTGCTACATCGCCAGGTTATTTTTATCCTGCTGAAGTCGCTAGTTACCAAGTACTTCTCAAGGTCGAGACCAATCATGGGTGTGTGGATAGCTTCAGTTATCCAGTGCACGTGGGTAAGCCCGGGTCCGTTTCTGTGGAAGATGTAATTCATACAGATGTGAAACTCTTTCCAAACCCTAGCAATGGAACTTTTATTGTATCAGAAAATGTTGAGAGCATAATGGTATACGATCTCACAGGAAGAGAAATTTTAACAAAGGAATTGACTACTAATAGGTTTAGTATTCAGAGTAAAGGGATCTATTTAGTACATCTTAAGCTACAGAATGAAGAACAAGTTATGGTAAAAAAAGTGTTCGTTAAGTAATTTTAATCTGCTCCAAAATCGACTGCAATCGAAAGGGTAAAAAAACTACTTTTGCAGCGAATGGAGAACATCCGAAATTTCTGTATAATAGCCCATATTGACCACGGTAAGAGTACCTTGGCAGATAGACTTTTGCAAACTACTGGTACCGTTAGTGACCGTGAGATGAAGGAGCAGACACTCGATGATATGGATATCGAGCGAGAGCGAGGTATCACGATCAAGTCGCATGCCATTCAGATGAAGTACAAAAGAGATGGTGTGGAGTATACACTGAATCTCATTGACACTCCTGGGCACGTGGACTTCAGTTATGAGGTGAGTAGAAGTATAGCGGCATGTGAAGGTGCACTGCTCATAGTCGACGCTGCACAGGGTATACAAGCTCAGACTATTTCTAATCTATACTTGGCACTAGACCACGAACTAGAGATCATTCCTATCCTGAATAAGATGGACCTTCCTGGTGCCGAACCAGAAGAGGTAAAAGATCAAATAGAAGAACTAATCCTATGTGATAGAGACGATATCATTCCTGCAAGTGGAAAGACTGGTTTGGGTGTGTTTGATATTTTGAATGCTATCATCGATAAGGTTCCTGCTCCTAAAGGAGACCCTAAGGCTCCATTAAAAGCATTGATATTTGACTCGGTTTTTAATCCTTTCAGAGGGATAATTGCCTATTTCAGAATCATAGATGGAGAGTTGAATAAGAAAGACCACATCAAATTCATGAATACGGGTAAATCGTATTATGCGGAGGAGATAGGAGTCCTGAAACTGGAACAAGAAGTACGTCAGACAGTAAAAACGGGAGATGTAGGATATATAATATGTAGTATCAAGGAGGCCAAAGAGGTAAAGGTAGGAGATACGATTACATTGACACCCGAGCCTACAGAAACTCCAATTGATGGTTTTGAGGATGTGAAGCCGATGGTATTTGCCGGTATATTCCCAGTAGATACCGAAGATTTTGAGGAGTTGAGAGACTCTATGGCTAAGCTACAGTTGAATGATGCAAGTCTTGTTTTCGAACCTGAAAGTTCTGCTGCACTTGGTTTTGGTTTTCGTTGTGGATTCTTAGGAATGCTACATATGGAGATCATCCAAGAGAGACTGGAACGTGAGTTTGGTATGACTGTAATCACGACGGTACCAAACGTAAGTTACCATGCATACCTTAAGAAAGATCCAGATAATTTTATAATTGTAAATAATCCGAGTGACCTACCTGATCCTAGTTATACACTAAGACTGGAGGAGCCATACATCAATGCACAGATAATCACTGCCGGTGATTACGTAGGTGCTATTATGTCGCTTTGTATAGAAAAGAGAGGGACTATCAAAAATCAGGTATATCTGACAAGTAATAGGGTAGAGCTGACTTTCGAAATGCCTATGGCAGAAGTAGTCTTCGACTTTTACGATAAGCTAAAGAGCGTAAGTAGAGGATATGCTAGTTTTGATTATCATCCGATAGGATATAGAGAGTCTACTCTAGTGAAACTGGATATACTTCTAAATGCTAAAGTGGTGGATGCGTTGAGTGCTGTGATACACAGAGACAAGGCATATGCGTTTGGTAAGAAGATATGTGAAAAGCTGAGAGAGCTTATACCAAGGCATCAGTTTGAGATACCGATTCAAGCTGCGATAGGAGCGAAGGTGATTTCAAGAGAAAATATCCGAGCAATGCGTAAAGACGTAACTGCTAAGTGTTATGGTGGTGATATCTCGCGTAAGCGTAAGCTACTCGAAAAGCAAAAGAAAGGTAAGAAGCGTATGCGTCAAGTCGGTAACGTCGAGATACCTCAAAGTGCGTTTATGGCGGTACTTAAGATTGATTAGGAGTTTAGGTTTAGTATTAAAACCTAATTGTAAATATGGAACCTGAACCTATGTTGCTTTTTATGGAAAGCACACATTTATTCAAAGACAGATATTCTTGTGATAGCTTCAATCCTACACCAATACTACTACCAGTGTTTGC
>JBMYYN010000218.1:0-4271 GCA_049609445.1 Bacteroidia bacterium
TTGACCTGTCACATTTGCATTGAACATTAGAGTGATGACCGTTCCTCGTTTCATTCTGTCATGTACGGTATGATTAATTCGACGAATAGTTCTTGTAGCATCTACGATGAAAAGATTAGACTGTACAGGCAGATTTAGCCATTCTATCCAGTCCCTAAAGTCGGTAGAGTCTACCGTGACCAAATTGCCTGTCAAAACTCCTGTCATCGTTCCACCGGAAGAGGATAAAAATGGTGCTTCAAGCTGTGGTTGAGTATTGCTTCCGAAACTCAAAGTGGGTGTAGTTATATACGTTTTACTTGCTGCAGCTCCTGTTTGATGTTTTAGGTGAATTTCGGGTGTGACAAATGTACTTTGGTCTATGTTGGCATGTATGCTGATAAAGTGCCATTTGTTATCCCCAGGATGTATCATAGAGCTTACCAAGTTAGTAGCATCAGTATGAATTGTCGCGGTAATAGTATCTGTGGAAGAACACTTGGCATAAAATCCAAAACTGCAAGCCTTGTATTTGTCATGGGCTAAAGTGTTTAGAGCGTAGTCTATAGACAGTTTCGTAGTTCCGGTATTAGAAAATTCGAGGACATTGTGCATAGGGAGAATAGCGGGTTCTAGTACTTCGAAGTGAGTATTGCTAGCATTGGTAAACTCCCAGAATGTAATAGTTTGAGAGGTGGTGTCCACGCTATTAAAACTAGAATTAAGTAAGACGTTGTATGCTAAATTGTTGTGATTGAGCATTTTATCTCCTCGTATTCCTATGTCATTTAGACCGTTGTTGAATATGTAACCTCCACTAACCATCCCAGTGACCGTTGATCCTCTACTTCCATTTTTGAAATGAAGAAGTGGAATACCCGCACCTTGGTCTGTTGCCTCTATCCGAACATCATGAAAGGCTAGAGTCGCAGCAGAGTCAACTACTACATGTCCCAGAGCAGAGCTTGTGGGCTCTACGATTAGACCATGAAAGACATTGTTATTTCCACTTTTGACATGAACTCCGTAATCAAATGACCCTCCACTGACCGTGGTACGGTGAAATGTATTCGAATTTACAAAAGCATATCCAACGTTATTTTGATCAATTTCGATACCTACTTTGGCGTGACGTATACGAATGTTTCGAAACGATGAAGAGGTAACTGCCCCACCATCTATGGCCTCTAGTTTAAGACCATACCCTTCTGTAAATCCATATACCGATACCCTATCAAAAACGAGGTCGGCTATCACAGTGTCATCTCCTTGAATCAATATACCGTTGTTAGTTGCTCCATTGTTGCCGTTTTGTATATTTAGATTAGATACATGAGACGCTGCACCAGTTACTTTCAAAGCCCAGTCTGTTCCAGTATATCGAAAACTACTTCCTGTATTGTTTGGGGCAAGTGTAGGGTTGTTGCCAACTCCTGCACCTTGTATTGTTACACCTGCAGGAATGGTTATTGTGCCGGTGTTGGTATAACTACCTTGAGGTATGCACACCACAGATCCTGTGATGGCTGCACTATCTATGGCATCTTGGATGATAGAAGTGTTGTCAAAACTTTGATTGTTTGGCTGTGCACCGAGATCTACGATGTTTATGCAGTCTAATGAGTTGTCGTCTTTAAAAGTCACCCATCTCGTTCCATTCCAATAGTAGAAACCTGGAGATACTGCGTAATCACCTGTGACGGTAGCTGTGTTGTACACAAGAAGTGAGACTGCCGGTTCTGAAACTGGGTCCGGTGAGTTGGACGCGGTTAGAGCCACCCTCGGGAGAAGAAATCCTTTGTTGTCGTAGTCTATATCTAAGGCTGCAGAACTATCAGGGATAGCACCAGTAGTACTTATTCCCACATTCTGTCCGAAGGCATTTGCAGCCCACAAAATCAGTATATAGGTTAGTTTATTTTTAAAGAAATGCATTGATTTAGTACTTGATGATGGGGTAGGTCTTCTTGTAATTATCATTTGTGATGGTTAGGTAGTATGTCCCATATTGTAGGTTGGATAATGGGATTTTGGTCTTGTTTACGTATTCAGAATCTATTGCTATAGTTTTCAGTATTCGTCCACTGAGATCAGATATTTCTAATGTTGAAATACCTGAAAAATTAGATGTTTCCAATGTGATGCTTGATTCAAATGGATTTGGGTATAAGATCACAATTTCACGGTTTCTGTTTCTTTCTATTCTACAAACCTTTGTGTACTCATAGTGCAGGTCGAAATCTATCTGCTTGAGTCGATAGTAGAAGACATTATTTATTTCATATGATAAGTCGTCGTCGTACTCATATTGTTTTTTGGAATTGCTATTCCCAGCACCTTTTTGCGAGCCTATCTTATAAAAAGATACACCATCAGTACTTCGTTCAATGTCAAAATGGGAGTTGTTTCGTTCCGATGCTGTGACCCATTGAAGTACGGAGTGCATTTTTGATTCGTTTGTCCACTTTGCAGTAAACGCAATTAGCTCAATCGGTACAGGACTATTTTGGGATAGTACAATCGGGTACTGCCCGTCAGATATAGAAAATGACGAAGTCACGCTTCCCACTCCTGTCGCTATGCCGAGATCACTTCCATTCGATGAGCTAGTCCAACTTGTTCCATCCCAGTATTGAGGAGAAAAAAGGCTAGTTGTGGGATTGGTAGTCGTATTTTCTGATCCTAGATAAGATAGCGTATATTGTCCTCCATGACTGTCAGAAGCCATGATGTTCCAAAATCGGTCTATTGCCGCACTGGGCCCTGCTATAGGTGAAGCATCTTCTGGCAGGGGATTGTTGACGGAGTTTGTAGACCATGTGGAAATCGCTAAATTCTGTGAAGCGGTATCAGATATCGTATGCGAAATCGGTATGTACTCTCCTGTGATCAATCCAAATGGAAAAATTATTTCTGATTTGGACGTGTCTAGACTACGTTTTACGAAGTTGAATTCTCCTTCTGAGACGATATGTCCACTGTCTCGTAGAATAGCATCAGGATTATCATTATTTACAAAAAGAAAAACTGGAATCGTGGAACTTCCCGAACTTAGGTGTATCACTCCTCCTTGCAACCTAAGCGTACTTTGACCACAAACTATCAAGCATTGAAATGACAAAATAGCGAGTACGCAGAATCTATATGTTAAATTACAGAAGGTCATTCACTAGTGTCTGAATTAAGACTTTATAGGGGTGTAAGTCAGTTCGTATCATTTATGCATATCGTTTCATCATAAGACTCACATACTAGAGTGAGCTTATTTATTCAACAATTTTCATAAATATTCAATATGGTATGTCAAATTTATAGGTGAGTGGCAGTATACAGAAGATGACTATCTGAATAAGAGAAATTTTAAATGACTCCAGTTAATAGACGTTCAATTGTCTGGGTTTCGCTAGAACCTCTTGGTGATGGACGTTTCTATTACTATGTTCAGATACACTTTTCCCGCGTATTTGAATAAATAATGTCCCGGGGATTGACCGCAAAGGTCTATCTGGTTCTGAGGGTCTCGTCAATGGGAACTATTCTTCCAAGAAGATCTTTTGCCTACTTTAGCTGTCCTTTCGTAGACGGATTATATATTGTCTTGTGTTCCTTCGACTTATGAAATACTTGCAGCAATTTGTCGTACTTTAGTGGTTAAAAATATGACTCCGAATATGAAAAAAACTAAGCTAATACTATTGATCCTACTGTATTGTTTCCCTACTAGCGTATTTGCACAAACATTAGAAAATCGTACGACCTATTTCAATCCTTATACGCAGACTCAAATAAGTGAGAAATATACTGTTATAAAGGGTACGCCTACAAAACACGGAACATACAAGAAATATGATAAGGAAGGTACTTTGGTCTATCAAGCGACCTACAAAGACAACAAGAAAAATGGTCCAGCAAAAAGTTATTATGGTCGCAGTGAGGTAAGCACTTTTTCTTATACATTAAATTCCATTGGAAAATTATCTGGAGAGTATCATTTTGTCGATGATGTTTCGCACGGAGAGGCTAAACAGTATTTGTATAAAAAAGATGGGACGAGAGTAAATAAGAGTTTCAAAATATTTGAAAATGGAGAAATTGTAAAGTTCATCGAGTACTTTCCTAATGGAGAGATAAAGAAGCTAAGAGATAAGAATGGGTGCGGTACACATAGTCTGAAAAGGTTGTCATCTGAAGACTTTCTGTATTGAAGAAAAAAGAGCATTTGACCGATGCATCATTCAATTTACTGCTTCACTGCCTTGAAGAAATAGTTATAGGATGAGAATTTCCTCAGG
>JBMYYN010000219.1:0-4267 GCA_049609445.1 Bacteroidia bacterium
TTAGAGATTTCTTTACGAACAAACTTGCTTTTGTTTTTAGCAAGTTCCTTCATCTTGTTTTCTACCTTTTCAAACTCAGATGAAGAGAAATTATGATCACCAAAATCTACATCATAATAGAATCCATTATCTATTGCCGGTCCAATACCTAGTTTTACACCTGGATATAGTGCCTCCAAAGCTTCAGCCAACAGGTGAGAGCTGCTATGCCAGAAGGTTTTCTTTCCGTCCAAGTCATCAAACTTCAACAAGCTCAATGTCGAATCTTGGTTGATGGGTCTATTCTTGTCCCAAACTTCGCCGTTTACTTTAGCACTTATCACTACTCTAGCGAGTCCAGCAGATATACTCTGAGCGACATCTAAAGCAGTGCTCCCTTTCGGCACTTCGCGTACCGAACCATCGGGTAATGTTATATTAATATTCAAAATATCGAATGTTAGATTTATTATTCTTTTTTATAAATTTTCTAGACGACCAAGGCCTTCTTTAGCGAGTGCAAAATTAGGGTCAATTTGCAAACATTTAGTATAATTTTCCTCTGCTTGCTCTTTCTTTCCTAATAGCTCAAAACACTGACCAATGCGGTTGTATGCTTTTGCAAAATCATCTTTGACCCGAATACATATCTCAAAGTGGTCTATGGCCTTGATATAACTGCCCTGATCTGCGAGAATATTTCCTGCGTTATAATAGGCATAATAGTGAGTAGAGTTAGCATCTATAGTCTTTTGATAGTCATCCAAGGCTGCAGCATACTTACCTTCGGTATGATACAAAAGCCCTCTCGCATAGTAGGCTTCATCACTAAGAGGGTCTATACTCAAAGCATTTCCATAGTAAGTATACGCTTGATCCAGATTCCCTTGAGCCTGATACAGTTGTGCCAATTGCATACTACTGTTGTAATCTGACCCCAACAATTGAATCGTTTTTTCGAAAAATGAAATAGCACTAGCAGTATCTCCCGTCTCCTTATACAACATACCTGACAAGAAAGTTCCTTGTGCATGTTCTGGGTTAAGATTGAGTAGTTTACCAAACTTAATTTTACTCTTATCAAACTGCCTCACAAAGAGTAAAAACTGTGCATGCTTAAAGACGGCTGTCACATCATTTGGATTTACAACTTCAGCTGCACGATACTCTTCCAATGCAAGAGTGGTTTTATCATCGGCAAATAAGGCGTCTCCCAACTTATAATGAAGTGATGGGTCATCATCATCAAGCTCTATGGCTTTTTCGTAATCAGCTATGGCTAGGTCAAAACGCTCCTCATCTACAAAAACCATTGCTCGTTGCTCATAGTATTCCACGTTTTCAGGATACTCATCTATTTTTTTACTCCACTCTCTAGCCTCTAAGCTTATCGTAGTATCATTTGCTAAGCTCTCTGACTTGGGCTTCATCCATTGACATCCAGTAGACAAAAAACCTAATGCAACGAAAGCTAAAAACATTAAATATGTGATTCTTTTCAAGGTAAGGCAAATGTAATAGAATGGACATTAGTTTCTTAGAATGAAGGGACAATTGATTTACAAAATAGTGGTGGCAATTGACAAACCCTTTTCACGAAGTAAAATACAATTGGAGTATTTCTACTTCCCAAATTCTAATATCTTTGACGCTTTAGTTATAACCAAATGCCACACTATCATAAACTGGGAAGCATCCCACCTAAGAGACACACACAATTCAGACGTCCTGACGGTGAACTGTACAAAGAAGAGCTCTTTTCGACAGAAGGTTTTTCGAATAGTTACAGTCTTCTATATCACCACTATCCACCTACTGCTATACTGAAGGTAGACAAGCCAATAGACCTAAAACCTGAACTGGCTGGAGATATGGAGATGTTGCACAGAAGCTTTAAAAACTTCAATGTAGAGGCTAAGGACGATTATTTAGAGAGCAGAGTTATTCTCCTCACAAATAATGATTTACAGATTTGCATGGCTCGCCCTCGGAAAAGCATGACAGACTATTTCTACAAAAATGGGGATAGCGATGAGGTCATTTTTGTACATAAAGGTAGTGGCACATGTCGCACCAACTATGGACAACTAAAGTTTAAATACGGCGATTATCTCATAGTACCTAGAGGTGTCATCTATCAAATGGAATTTGATACAGAAGACAACAAACTTCTTATAACGGAAAGCCACAGCCCTATTCTCTATCCAAGAAACTACGTCAGTAAATCTGGGCAATTGCTCGAACACTCTCCATACTGCGAAAGAGACATCAAACAACCCGAGAATTTAGAAACAATAGTAGAAGAAGGTGAATTTGTCATCAAAACAAAAAAAGAAGATAAGCTCTACCCATATACATACAAGTATCATCCATTTTGCCTAATTGGTTGGGACGGAAATCACTACCCATACATTTTTAGTATCCATGACTTCGAACCAATAACTGGAAGAGTACACCTACCTCCTCCGATACATCAGACCTTTGAAGGACACAACTTTGTGATCTGCAGCTTTGTCCCACGCCTTTTTGACTATCACCCATTGAGCATTCCTGCTCCGTATTGGCATAGCAATATTGACAGTGATGAAGTAATGTACTATGTAGATGGACAGTTTATGAGCAAAGGACATGTAGAGCCTGGGCAAATGAGCTTACATCCTGGTGGAATACCTCATGGCCCTACGCCAGGAGCACAAGAAAAAAGTATAGGTAAAAAAGAAACAGGAGAATTAGCAGTAATGATCGACACCTTCAAACCTCTCAGAGTGACGAAGGCAGCATTGGCTCTAGAGATTAAAGATTACCACCTGCATTGGCTCTGAAAAATTCTTTTTGAATAAGAGTACTATCATATTTCTCTCTCTATTTGCATCGATATTTATCCTAATATCGTACTATAAAAACATAGATAAGATATCGGCTTCGGTGGCGACCGACACTCTTCGAGTAGAAGGAGATACTACCTTCATAGGTCGAACATGGGACACCTATGGTAAGAGTATGCAACACATTGACTACAAAGTCTCCAAAGCCTACGACTCTTCTGCTCAAATGTTTCGTACATTCAAAGTCAAACGCCCTTGGGTGGCTTCATCAGAGGATTATTGGAAAAGCATATATTCTCAAATCTACTTAGAACAAAAGGACCAGGTCCGATTTGTCACTGAGAGACTAGAGAAACTCCAACAAGTAAAAAAATACGACAGAAATGATTTTGCCAGAGTAATAGTAAGCCTTGTACAAGATATTCCTTATACACTTGTGTTAGATTTGACAAAGTGCGAAGATGATAAAAACTATAAAGGACCATGTATAAGCAACGTAAAATATGGCTTGTACACCCCTGTGGAATTTTTATACCATCTAAAAGGTGATTGTGACACACGTACTCTCCTACTTTATACTTTGCTCAAACAATTTGATTACAGCCCAATCATTATGGTAAGTAAGGAGTATCAGCATTCGGTATTAGCAGTAGACATACAGACTACTGGTGATTACATCTTGCACAACGGCAAGAAGTATTATTTCTGGGAAACAACGGCAAAAGGTTGGGATGCCGGAGTACTTCCTCCCGGATCTCGAGTTAAATCTTATTGGAAAAAAACGTTGACTTAATGAATAAACAAGTAGCAATATTAGGCCTCGTCGAAATTCTCAGTGCTTTAAGCATTGGAATCTTTATACTCATACTAACGTACAGACTCATAAAGATTTACGGCATCAAAAAATTAGGTATTGACCATTCTAACTTAGCGTACAGCATTCTTATTACTTCTATGCTCTTTTCTGTGGGTTATGTGGTCAGTGGAGTGATTCAGCCTTTGTTAAACTCGTTTAGGCTTATGAGTAAATCTGACATTTCTACCTTTCAACTTATAATTCAATTTATTGGATATGGAGGACTTTATATCACTATTGCGTACTTATCTGTCATTGGCATATCTCTTTTGGGCATCTATGTATACACTCATATTACTCCGCTTAATGAGCTCAAGGAAATTAAAAACAACAATGTCGGAGTAGGACTGATCGTATCCATTATAGTGATCATTCTTACATTATTTACCAAAGACGGCATCATCATCGTCGTAGAGTCACTTGTCCCATATCCCAACCTTCCTCCAGGACTATAACGGCGGATAGAAATACAACTGCTTTAGTTATATAACATCGACAAAAAAGGTCGATTAATAAAAAAGGCGTACTTTTGTTTAATTAAAAGTTTATTTTAATGAACAAAATAAAAAGTACTTTTACAATACACGACTTAGAAAACCTAAGCGGA
>JBMYYN010000220.1:0-4266 GCA_049609445.1 Bacteroidia bacterium
CTATTTACTAAATGGAAACTTTGCATTTGATCCTACTCTAAGAGGAAGATACTTTATAAAGGATGATTTAGTTTTTAGAGGGGATTTAAATTTTAGTACAGCTAAGTTTACTGAAACATTTGTGGATCCTGCTGATGATACGAAATCGGGAGAAGCCACAGATAAAGAACTAGGTTTTGGAATTGGGATTGGCATAGAAAAGCACTTAAAAGGTAATTCTAGATTTTCACCTTTTATTGGTGCAGGTGCCAATTATGGTATAATGAATACTTCAACTGAACAGAATGATGCTTCTGGAGGATCGTACCTACTAGGTAATAAAGAGACTTCAAGTCAGAAAAGTTCTCTGTTTGGTGTTGAAGGGTTCATTGGAGCTGATTATTGGATTAATCAAAGCTTTTACGTTGGTGCTCAGTTTGGACTCGGATTTATTAGTTTTAATGATAAAGACGAAGAACTTGAGATCAATGGTTTGAAGAGTACTATTCCTGGATCTTCAAGCAGTGGTTTTGGAACAGATGCAACTCCTTTGATTCGTTTAGGTTGGAACCTAAATGGTAAATCTGGAGGAATCGATTCTGATGGAGACGGCGTACCAGATGCTATAGATAAGTGCCCTAATACTCCAAGTGGAATGGATGTTTCAGGAGAAGGATGCCCTGATATAGTGATGGAGATGCGTACGTTAGCTAAGAACATTTATTTTGAGACTGCTAGTGATGTGATTAAATCTGAATCACATAAGTCGCTGGATAAAGTTGCAGCTATTCTAATCGCAAATCCAAGTACTAACCTTTCTATTGAAGGTCATACAGACAATCAAGGAGATGCAGCGATGAATTTAGATTTATCTAAAAGAAGAGCTCAATCGGTACTTAATTATTTAAGTAAAAAAGGTGCTGATGTATCTCATTTGCGAGCAGAAGGTTATGGAGAAACCAAACCTATCGCAGATAATAATACTGAAGATGGAAGAGCTTTAAATAGAAGAGTAGAGCTATTGCTTACATTCTAGTAAAGTTTATCATTAGGAAACTAAAAGGGGGCATCTGCCCCCTTTTTTTATGTTACAATTTAATATTTGATACAGACGTTCTTAGGCTCAGTGAAGAAGTTCAGAGCTTCCCAACCGCCTTCGCGTCCAACACCACTATTCTTCATACCTCCGAAAGGAGTTCTTAGATCTCTAAGCAGCCAGCAGTTTATCCAAACGATTCCACTTTTAATATTGGCAGCCATTCTATGTGCTTTGTGTAAGTCTGATGTCCAAATGGTGGATGCCAGTCCATAACCAGTACTATTTGCGTACTCTAGTGCTTCTTCTTCAGTATCAAAAGGCTGAATGGTTACTACCGGGCCAAATATTTCTTCTTGATTTGTTCTGCACTGTTGGTTCAGTCCTTCGATAATGGTAGGTCTGATGAACCAACCATCCTTGTTTTCTCCATCGAGGTGAACGGCTTCACCACCTGTGAGTATTTTCCCTCCTTCAGACTTAGCTATGTCTATGTAAGACAATATTTTTTCATAGTGAGGTTTGCTTACTATAGCACCCATTCTTGAATCAGATTCCATTGGGTCCCCAACTTTCAGGTTGTCTATTTTTTCAATAAAGGCCTTTTTGAACTTCTCATATATCCCTCTTTGTACTAGTATTCTAGAGCCACAAAGACAGATTTGACCTTGATTGGCAAAGGAGCTATTAATTGTTGTTTTAAGTGTTTTCTCAAAATCGCAATCATCAAAAATGATGTTCGGATTTTTACCGCCTAATTCCAGGCTCATTTTTTTGAATTTTGGAGCAACTATTTTAGCTATATGTGCACCCGTAGCAGTACCTCCCGTAAAAGAGACTAAATCAATGTCGTCACTGCTAATAATGCTATTGCCTGTCGTGCTGCCTAGTCCGTGTACGATGTTTAACACTCCCGCAGGAAGGCCAATTTCGTGACAAATTTCAGAAAGAAGATATGCCGTCATAGGAGTAATCTCAGATGGTTTAGCAACCACCGTATTCCCAGCTGCTAATGCAGGTGCAATTTTCCATGAAAACAGATAGAGTGGTAAGTTCCAAGGTGATATACAAGCTGCCACTCCTACAGGTTTTCTGAGGGTATAGTTTATAACACCTTCAGCTGTTTGGTGACTCTCAGACGAATAGTGTCTGATGGCAGTTGAGTAAAATTTGAAATTATCTCTTGCACGCGGAATATCTACGGATGTTGCGAGCCAAAGCGGTTTCCCATTATCTATACTCTCTGCAAGAGCTAACTCGTCCATTTTTGCATCTATGCCATTTGAGATTTTTTCAAGCCATTCCGCTCTTTCCGTATTTTTCAATGCGGACCATTGTGGGAATGCTTCTCTCGCACTTTTGATGGCTAGATCTACATCTGTTTCGTCTGAATCTGGTATGTATGAATAAACCGTCCCTTTCGCTGGATTGAAATTGTCAATATAGTTTCCGTTGCTTGGAGCTATCAGTTCTCCATTAATGTAATTTGCAATTTTTTTCATGGATGCTTAGGCAAAAATAAACGAGGAAGTTGTAACTAAGATTATTTAAGAAATAATACTTTAGTTTGCAGCGTTATCTTGTGGCATACCATTTGTAACTCTAAATAAAAAAATAAACCTGATAAGCATTCCATATGAATTTATTCGTGTCCAATATAGATTATAAAGTAACCGAAGAAGAACTGCGAGCACTTTTTGAACAGTACGGAGAAGTGAAATCTGTGAAAATATTGAAGGATATGGAAGATCAGCGTCCCAAGGGATATGGTTTTGTGCTTATGGGATCCAGTTATGAAGGTCAAAAAGCCATCATAAGATTGAATAGAAGAAAAGTCAATGATAGACCTCTATCTGTACAAGAAGCAAGACCAAAGCCTGGTGCTGAACCAGAGAAAAAAGAAAGAAAGCTACGTCCTCGAAGAAAAAAGATAACGGAATAGAGTCTTAAGGCAAAATCTTACCTGACGATTCTCCGAAACCAACACGGATTCCATCTTTTTCACACCAAGCTCTTATAGTAAGTGTGTCACCGTCTTCCAAAAATGTTCTTGTCTGTCCGCCACTTAATGAAATTGGCTCTTTACCACCTTGACTTATTTCGATCATACTGCCATAGCTGTTCTGATCTCTACCTGAGATAGTTCCACTTGCCATCATGTCACCTACATTAATGTTACATCCATTCACAGTGTGATGAGCTAGTTGTTGTGCCATATTCCAGTACATGTACTTGAAGTTACTACGGCTTATTGTAGTTTCATCTTCTCCATCTGGAGTTAAGCCTACTTCGAGTTTGATGTCAAAATTTTTCTCTCCGTCATACTCCAAATAAGGAAGTACGGCAGGTTCTTGCTTTATACTTTCACATCTAAAAGGCTCTAATGCTTCCATAGTAACAATCCATGGTGAGATAGTACTAGCAAAGTTCTTCCCTAAAAAAGGACCTAGTGGCACGTATTCCCATCCTTGAATATCTCTTGCACTCCAATCATTGAAGATGACCTTACCAAATATGTGATCCTCAGCATTTGCTACATCTACCTGATCTCCTAACTCGGTAGGTTTCCCAATTATGTACGCCATTTCTAACTCAAGGTCCAATCTTTTTGATTTGCCAAAACTAGGAACGGCAGCAGTGGGAGCTTTCATCTGTCCGTGAGGTCTTTTGATAGGTGTTCCGCTTATTACTATACTGCTCGCTCTACCATGATATCCAACCGGGATATGTCTCCAGTTTGGTAGAAGAGGCTCACTATCTGGTCTGAATAGTTTTCCTAGATTAGTAGCATGTTCTATACTACTATAAAAATCGGTGTAATCTCCCACTTTTACAGGCATGCACATAGTCGCAGATAATCGATCGACGATTACTTTATCTTGAAACTCATGCATCTTCCCTTCAGTGGTCAATTCAGTGATAAGACACTGTCTCAGTGCAGACCAAGCTTCTTTACCACAAGCGATGAAATCATTCATCACGTTCGACTCAAATACAGAGTTGTCAAAATCTAATTCTGCGAAAATTCCTACTTTGGCACACGCATTTAAATCCACAATGCTATTCCCAACCGCTACTCCCGGAGTAGGTTTATCATCTCTTAAGAAAACGCCGTAAGGTAAGTTGTGTATGCTAAAATCTGAGTTTTGAGGTATGTCTATCCAAGTGTTCATTATTACCGATTATTTGAAGGTTCGAAGGTAAGAAAGTATACCCAAAGACAAAACTGATATTATTTAGAGATTTGATAG
>JBMYYN010000221.1:0-4260 GCA_049609445.1 Bacteroidia bacterium
GACAAGAATCTAAAATAAAAATCTGGATGTGGGATGGAGGTTCGGATGTTTATTGTGCTGAGGATGCCGGACAATTTTTGCCTTTTCATTTTGAACTGAGGAAAGGTTAGGGTCTTTATAGTCTGTCTTTATATTTCTCCAAAGAGTTCGATAAGTTTTAACCTTCTGTACTCAAAAACTTCGTTAAGTTGTTTTTTGACAAATATTTTGTGTGCAATAGTTCCAAGTATACCCATTGGCAGTTTGTAGTTTACTTCATCTTTCATGATTACACCGTCATCTGTTTCTTCGAAAGAGTGTCTGTGATGCCAAAAAGCATAAGGACCAAATCGCTGCTCGTCTATAAAGTAATTCTTATTGTTTACGGTAGTTATTTCGGTCATCCAATTCAGTTTTATCCCTAGAAAGGGAGCTACTTTGTATGTGATTATCTGACCTTGATATATGCTGTCTTCTGGATTATTTGTGATTACAAAAGACATCTTATCTGGAGTTATTTTGTCAAGGTTCTTAGGCGATGAAAAGAAACTCCAAGCCTCGTCTAAAGAAATCGGTAGTTTTTGGACAGATTTAATATTGTAAAAACTCATATAGATACAACACATTGATTTTTTGTTTGTTTGAAAGCCGTCTAAAACTAAGTTTTAAATCTCTTTCGATGCTCATATCTTTGCCCGAAACCAAATAAGATGAAATTACTAGAAAATAAAACAGCAATTATAACAGGAGCGAGTAGAGGAATAGGAAAAGGCATAGCTGAGAAGTACGCTGAACAAGGGTGCAATATTGCATTTAGTTTCGCTAGTTCAGTAGATAAAGCTAAAGCACTAGAAGAAGAATTGTCTTCAAAGTATGGAGTGAAAGTAAAAGGTTTTCAAAGTAATGCTGCTGATTTTGAGTCTTCGCAAAAGTTTGTAGATGAGGTAGTTGCAGAATTTGGAAGAATAGATGTTTTGATCAATAATGCAGGAATCACAAGAGACAACCTTTTGATGAGAATGAGTGAGGAACAATGGGATGAGATTATGAATGTTAATCTTAAGTCTGTGTTTAATCTGACTAAGGCATCTCTCAGAACTTTCTTGAAGCAGAAGAGTGGAAGTATAATCAATATGAGTAGTGTAGTAGGAGTAATGGGTAATGCAGGTCAAAGTAATTATGCAGCTTCTAAAGCAGGAATCATCGGATTCAGCAAGTCTATTGCTAAAGAATTGGGAAGTAGAAATGTAAGATGTAATGTAATTACCCCTGGTTTTATAGAAACAGAGATGACTGCAGAGTTAGGAGAAGATGCTTTGAAAAAATGGACGGATGGAATCCCACTTAAGAGAGGCGGAAAACCAGAAGATGTAGCTAACGCATGTGTATACTTAGGAAGTGATATGTCAAACTATATCAGTGGTCAGGTCCTAAGTGTTTGCGGTGGTATGCTGATGTAAGAAGCATAGAATGGCATTAGATCAAATAGATGTAGATGAGTATGATGCTCAGATGTCATTTATAGAGCACTTAGAAGCTCTAAGATGGCATATTATGAGAGCACTTATAGCAGTGGTGATAGGTGCTATAGTGGCCTTTATTTATGGAAAATACATCTTTGATACAATCCTTTTAGGTCCTACGAAAACGAGCTTTTGGAGTTTTGAGAAGCTTTGTGACCTAAGTTATTATATCTATGATTCCGATAAGATCTGTGTAAAGCAGATGGATTTTGTCGTAAAGACCGTAAATATCCAAGAACAGTTCTATCAGCATTTTATGATAGCGGCCTTGGGCGGGATTATACTTGCGATGCCGTATATTTTATATGAAATATACAGGTTTGTAAAACCTGCTCTTAAGAGAAATGAAAAGAAATACTCAGGAGCGATTATCGGTTTTGCATCTCTACTGTTTTTCAGTGGTATTTTGTTTGGGTACTTTATACTTACGCCTATTTCAGTAAACTTTCTAGGTAACTATACGCTTAGTGATAGCATTGCGAAGGAGTTTACAGTTTCATCTGTAGTTGGCTTTATAAGCTTATTGACAGTTGGTTCAGGAGTGATATTTGAATTACCAATTGTAATTTATTTCTTAGCAAAAACAGGACTGCTGACAGCTCAAAACATGCGAGATTATCGTAGAATAGCGGTTGTGGTAATTTTGGTGTTATCTGCTATCATAACTCCTCCAGATGTAACAAGTCAAGTGATTTTAAGTTTCCCGATTTTTATGCTCTATGAGGTTGGGATCATAATAGCAAAGAGAGTAGAGCAAAACCGAATAACAAAAGAACTAGCCCAACAATGAAAAAGACACAAGTTTCTATAGGAAATGATCACGCAGGTACTGAATTAAAATTTGCAATAATAGAAAGATATTCAGATCAGTTTGACTTTGTAAATCACGGTACAGATAGCTCAGAATCTGTCGATTATCCTGATTTTGTTCACCCTGTAGCTAAGGATGTAGAATCAGGAGAGTCTAAGTTTGGTATCATTATCTGTGGTAGTGCCAATGGTGTATGCATGACAGCTAATAAACATCAAGGAATTAGAGCTGGTTTGGCTTGGAACAAAGAAGTAGCTGCTTTGGTTAAACAGCATAATAACGCCAATATTCTTGGAATTCCTGCTCGTTTTCTTAGCGAAGAGGAAGCGATGGAAGTACTTCAAACCTACCTCGATGAGGAATATGAAGGTGGCAGACATCAACGAAGAGTTGACAAGATACCGTGTTAGTTCAATAATTATTTAATAACTAGCTTATTATTAGATAGTATCGGTACTGTGTTGATTATATTGAGCTCACAGCAGTACTCGATATCTTTTGTAACACCTTTGCTTTCTAGTCGTTTAAAGTGATTTGAGCTTTTTAAAGTGCCAAATAAATTATGCCTAGAACTTAAGTAAGAATCTTTAACTAAAATAGTTGCATCATCGAGTTCAGCGTCTTCTAAAAGTGATGCTACAGCACCAGCATATAAACTGTCTTCCAAATTAGTTCTGTCTTTCCAGCCTGCACAAAACAGAACAACGTCTCTATCCCAAGCCTTTAGTTTTTTCACTACGGCTTCAAGGTTTAAAAAACTTCCAATAATTAGTCTCTTGGCATTTTTGGCCATTTCTATACATTTTGTTCCGTTTGTCGTTGTCAAGACTACATTCTTGGCTCTTACCAGCTCTGGCTTATAGTGAAAAGGAGAATTTCCAAAATCAAACCCGGGAATAGTATCTCCGCCACGTTCGCCACCAACTAGATAACCTTTTTCTTTATATTCTTGTGCTTCTGACTCTGACATAGCCGGGATAACAGAAGATGCACCATTGTTCAAAATTGTAGTAATCGTAGATGTAGCTCTTAAAATGTCTATTACTACTACTACTTTATTATCTACATTTTCAACTTGATAAAACAGTTTAGGAGATAGAATTGATTCTACTTGCATTTTTAATATTGTTCTATATTAGATTCGATCACGTCTGTAACCTTATCCAAAACTCTGAAAGCGGTTTCAGCCATCGTATTAGTTTTCTCATCCAAAGTTGGATTAATTTCAGTGACCTCAAAGCAACATAGTTTATCGCTTTTTGCTAATTCTGTAAGTAGGGTAGTGGCTTCTAGTTCATCCAATCCATTGGGTACTGGTGTTCCGGTACCATGGCTTATTAGATTACAATCCATACTATCTACGTCAAAGGATATATAAAGCAAGTCGCAGTGATCCAAATAAGCCAAAGTTTCTTCAGCTATTTGTTCAGCTCCTTTCAATTTTAATTCTCCAACAGAAATGTTTTTTATTCCTTTTTCAGCAATTAGATAGTCTTCTTCATCTTCAGTATCTCGTACAGCTATGAATACTAAATCTTCCTTAAGTATTTTAGGAACAATATTATCTATACTCTTAAGCGTTTCCCATTTAGCGATACTGTGCTCTGAAACGTTATTCTTCTTATTTTCTAAGTTGTCTTCGTTTAGACATACTGCCAGTGGCATCCCATGTACATTTCCAGTGGGAGAGGTGTAGGGAGAATGTAAGTCTGCATGTGCATCTACCCAAACCACACCTAAACGTTTATCTGGGAAACTTGAACGTATTCCTGAAATGGTTCCAGCAGCACTTGAATGGTCACCAGCTAGAATAATTGGAAATTCATCATTGGAATAAACCTTTTTAAGTTTTGTACAGAAATCTTCATATAGTTCTATTAGCCCATCAATATTATTTGCGTATTTATCTGCCACTTTTCTATCCTTCCATATCAAGTGGTTATTATG
>JBMYYN010000222.1:0-4248 GCA_049609445.1 Bacteroidia bacterium
GAAGAAGTACTTATCGGATGCAGTTATTTCTGGTTGTGATGTGAGTATTGATGCTTTGGATGTTGCAGAAAAAAACAAAGAGGTTTTAGGTTTAGACGTTTCATTTTTTAATTGCGATATTTTAAAAGAAGAAATAGAAGAAGAATACGACTACATTATATCTAATCCGCCGTACATCGCCGAGAAAGAAAAGAGTACAATGCATGTTAATGTCCTTAACCATGAGCCACATTTAGCACTTTTTGTAAAAGATCAGGACCCATTACTTTTTTATAAGAGAATAGTAGCATTAGCAGAAAAACAGAGTGCCACTTGCTTTTTTGAGACGAGCGAATTTTACAGAGAATCTTTAGATTTGTGGCTTGAGGGTTTGAATCTTCGTTTTGAATGGAAGCTTGATTTTCAAGGCAAAGACCGGATCTTAAAAGTTTATACATGATTAAGAAAATACTCATAGAAAGAATCATAAAGGACCCTGAGTATTGGTTTATTATTTTTTTTAATCTTTTGATAGTCTATCTGTATCTTCAAAATGACTACGATATAAATTTAGTAATTTGGGGCTACTACCTTCAGTCTATTTTTATTGGGTTGCAATATGTATTAATTACTACCGTACAGAAGTACAAAGAAAATCGGTCTAACTTCCCTATAAAGAAACATGTTCTGACCATATTTTTCACCGTGCATTATGGTATTTTTCATCTTGTTTACTTTATTTTCTTAATTCCTATGACTAGTAGAATAGGGGGCGACAACTATGATATCATCTCACTAATCACATACATCAAAGGAACTCTGTTGGCTCTAGGAGTAAATGCACTTTTTTTAGCAGGACGAGAGTTTATGCCGAATACTCCTGATTACAACAAACCTTCAGTTATTGCCGCTTATGCCCGAATTATACCTATTCACATACTGATAGTATTAGCAGGCTTTCAAAAAGAAAGAATTCTCGGAGCTTTCTTGGTATTTATGGTGTTAAAAATGGTAATCGACTTGATCGTTTATAGCGTTTCTCAATTGCTTAACGTAGCAAAGAGCACCAACTCATAAAGACGATTATCAATCAAAATCGTCTCTACCTCAATTTATCCCCATTTAAGTAGGTTAAATGTGGGTATTTTAGCGTTATAATCACCTATCCATTAGGAGATATCGAATAAATTGCACGCCTTAACAACCATTGAAATAGATGAATTCGGAAAACGAGAAAATTATTCCAATTAATATTGAAGAAGAAATGAAAACTGCTTACATCGATTATTCGATGTCAGTGATTGTTTCGCGTGCCTTGCCGGACGTAAGAGACGGTCTTAAACCTGTACACAGACGTGTATTATATGGTATGACCGAGCTTGGACTTGCAAGCAATAGGCCTTATAAAAAATCAGCTAGAATAGTCGGAGAAGTACTAGGTAAGTATCACCCACACGGAGATACCTCTGTGTATGACACAATGGTGCGTATGGCACAGGACTGGAGTCTTCGCTATCCGATGGTAGATGGTCAAGGTAACTTTGGTAGTATAGACGGTGATCCACCTGCAGCAATGCGTTATACGGAGGCACGTATGCGTAAGCTAGCAGAAGAAATGCTTTCTGATATTGATAAGGATACAGTTGATTTCAGGCCAAACTTTGATGACAGTTTAAGCGAACCAACTGTTCTTCCGGCACGTATACCTAGCTTGTTGGTAAATGGTGCAGCAGGTATTGCTGTTGGTATGGCTACGAATATGGCACCGCATAACCTTACTGAGGTGATAGACGGTACAGTAGCTTACATAGATAATAAAGATATTACTGTAGAAGGTCTAATGGAGTATGTTAAAGCTCCTGATTTCCCTACAGGTGGTATAATTTACGGTACAGAAGGAGTGAAGTCAGCCTTTGAAACTGGACGTGGCCGTATTGTCATGAGAGGAAAAGCTGAATTTGACGTAACAAAGTCAGGACGTGAGCAAATAGTCATAACTGAAGTTCCATATCAAGTGAGCCCTTCTCAGATCATTGTTAAGGCGGTGGATTTAGTAAATGATAAGGTCATTGAAGGAATCAGTGAAGTCAGAGATGAAAGTGGAAGACAAGGGCTAAGAATTGTTTTTGATTTGAAGCGAGATGCTATCCCAAATATTGTACTGAACAAGCTCTATAAGTATACACCTTTACAAACAAGCTTTAGTGTAAATAACATAGCTCTTGTACACGGTCGACCAGAGATGTTGAATCTCAGAGATATGATTCATCACTATGTAGAGCATAGACACGAGGTTGTTATTAGAAGAACCGAATATCTTCTGAAAGAAGCTCAAAAGAGAGCACATATTTTAGAAGGATTGATTATAGCTCTAGATAACCTAGATGCAGTAATTAAGCTTATTAGAGCATCTAAAAATGGAGAAGAGGCTAGAAATGGCCTTATGTCTGAGTTTAGTTTGTCTGAGATTCAAGCGAAAGCAATCTTGGATATGAGATTGCAAAAACTAACAGGTCTAGAGATTGAAAAAGTTAGAGCTGAATATGCTGAATTGATGGCGACTATCGCAGATTTGAAAGATATTTTGGCTGATGAAGGTCGAAGAATGCAAATTATCAAAGATGAGTTGCTAGAAATCAAAGATAAGTATGGGGATGAACGTAGAACTGCGATAGAACTAGACGCAGGTGAGATCAACATAGAAGACCTTATAGCTAATGAAGAGATGGTTGTGACTATTTCTAATATGGGTTATATCAAACGTACTCCATTGACTGAGTATAAGCAGCAGAGTAGAGGAGGGGTTGGTAATAAAGGTGTGAAGCATAGAGATAAGGACTTTGTAGAACACTTGTTTGTCACGATGACACACAACTATATCTTATTATTTACAGATCAAGGGCGATGCTTCTGGATGAAAGTATACGAAATCCCTGTAGGAAGTAAAGTTTCTCAAGGAAGAGCTATTCAGAACTTGATTAACATTCCATCCGATGATACCGTTAGAGCATTCGTAGCGACAGGTAATCTAAAAGATGAAGAATACGTGAATAATAATTTCATCGTAATGTGTACTAAAAATGGTACAATCAAGAAGACTTCATTGGAGCAATATTCTAGACCACGTACCAACGGAATCAATGCTATCACTATAAGAGAAGGCGATCAATTATTGGAAGCTAAACTTACAGATGGAACTGCGGAGATACTGATGGCTAAACGTAGTGGAAAGGCTATACGATTCAATGAAGATGCCGTTAGACAGATGGGAAGAACGGCTTCGGGAGTAAGAGGAGTGAGGCTTGAAGATGAAAATGATGAAGTAATTGGAATGGTTTGTGTAAACTCTAATATGGAAGACACCTCGATAATGGTGGTTTCTGAAAAAGGTTACGGTAAACGTACAGACATAGAAGATTATCGAATCACAGGAAGAGGCGGAAAAGGTGTAAAAACCTTAAGCATAACTGAGAAAACAGGGGCATTGATATCCATAAAAGATGTAACAGATGACAATGACCTTATGATAATCACCAAACTGGGTATCACCATCCGAATGAAGATGGAAGATGTCAGAGTGATGGGAAGAGCTACTCAAGGAGTAAGGCTAATCAAGGTAAGGGACAAAGATGACATTGCCTCTGTAGCTAAGGTACCTAAGGTAGAAGAAGAGGAAGAAGATTTGGAAAATGTGGATGGTGAAAATACTGAAACTGAAGCGAACACAAATAACGAATCAAACCAAACAGAAAATGAAACAAATGAAGAAAATGAAGATTAAATTTAACTATACACTACTATTAGCATTGCTAATGGTTGGTGGGCTTACAGCTAACGCACAGAAATATACTGTAGAATCTATGAAAATGGAGCTAGAGGATAGAACAAAAGCAGATGGCGATCGAGATTACGAACAACTGTTGGAATGGGCGGGTGAAACGCTCGAACATCCTAAAACCAGTAACGATCCAAAGATGTGGTTCTACCGTGGACTGACTTATCTGAAGGTAGCTGGTCTAAACAATGAGCTGTCAAAAGCTAATCCAGATGCGATTAAAACTGCATATAAGGCTTTTAACAAGGCTATCGAAACAGATGTGAAGAATAGAGTTACTAAAGATGCGAAAGCGTACCTTTTGAATGTAGCTATAGGACTTTACAATACAGGATACACTTCATATGCAAATGAGGATTTTACCGCAGCATACAATGATTTTGAAATGGCTTTACCATTGCTAGAGTATGACACAGAGGAGTTACTTAAAAAAA
>JBMYYN010000223.1:0-4247 GCA_049609445.1 Bacteroidia bacterium
CTCCTTAACCGAACCGCACTTCAACATTGCCTCTCCAAAATATGGATTCAAAACCTTTTCTTCTTTACTTAACCATCTTGCTCCATTGTTTCTATCTGCCATAGGACATAACTGCACGTACAACTTATCCATTCTTGGTTTAAGACTTTTACTAACCATTATCATCTGCTCGGAGATATGAATAAAATTGTCTCGGGCCTCCGCTATATCCTTTGATGAGTTGTATTTATCTGCGAGTTTTTTTAGATCACCAGAATGTTTCATCCATATATCGTGATTCTCACCTTTAAATAGACTCATACTGATTTGACTAAGCTGCGTTTTAAACGCTAATAAAGATTCTTGACTTCCTTCAAAATTATCTTTTACTAAATTGTCTTTTACTTTCAAATATGAATCAAAGAGTTTACCTAAGCTTTTATTTGCTTCTGAACTTAATGAAACTGCCTTATTGGGCTTATTATCCATTTCATTTGATGATCCTCCATGATTATGACCTGTAGACGATTTACCACCTTCTGGATTCATCATACTGGGTTTACCTGCCAGCTGTGCAGCAGCATCTATACTAAACGTGCCATTAGTGGCTATTTCGTCACCTTCTTTTAATCCACTATTTATTACATACGAATCACCTAGAGAAGGGCCTAAAACTACTTCTGTGAGCATAAAGCTAACTCCACTAGCGGACTCCATCTTTTTATAAACTATAGATTTCTCACCTGTCCACATTACGGCAGACTTAGGAATTACCATAGTATTTTCGTTAGCAGAAATCACAGATTTAATAGTGCCATTCACCAACATCTCAGGTTTCAATTTATTATTTGAATTGTTCACCTCCACTCTAGCTTTAGCCGTTCTTGTATTAGGGTCCACAATAGGGTCGATGAAAGCTATCCGTCCATTAAAAGTCTTGCCTGCAATTGCATTTAAATAATATGATACATTGTCTCCTTTACTCACAAAACCCAAATCAGACTCATACAGATCAAACAGTATCCAAAGTTTATTTAAGTTGGAGATTTTATATAAAGGTTCTCCTTGATTTAGATAGTCTCCAACATTGACTAATTTATCTGTAACTACACCCGAAATATCTGCACGAATAGGGAAATTCTCTATTATTTTTCCTGTTTCAATTATTGTATTTATTGTACTAGCGGAGAGTTTCCAGTTCCGGAGTTTCTCTTTAGCCGAATTAAATAAAGCGGGTTGTAACTCAATAAGCTTTTGGGCTTCAAACAACTCCTTTTGTGCACTTATTAGTTCGGGAGAATACACATAGGCTAGTACTTGACCTTTAGATACCTGCTCTCCAGTGTAGTTAATCTTTAGTTGCTCAATTCTGCCTGCTATGTGACTCGTTTGAGTAGAAACTTGTCTCTCATCTGGTTGCACTTTGCCATTTAGCTTTAATTCCTTGAGAGCACTTCCTTTTGTTACTATGGCCGTTTGAACATTGGCTAGTTGCATAGCTGTAGGAGACATCTTAATACTCATTGGGTTCTCATCAGATTGAGAATCTTTAAGAGGTATTAAATCCATACCACATATTGGGCAGTCTCCTGCCTCATTCATTCTGATTTGAGGATGCATAGAGCATGTCCAAATCTGTCCGTTCTCAGATAGCTCATTATGATTGTGCCCACTATCACCAGACAATGGTGTACCAAATATCAACCAACCAAGAAGCAATCCTCCAAGCAAAATTCCTATGTAAATAATATACTTTTTCATTGTTTACATTTATTCATTTGAGGTTCTTTCATATTGACAACAGCCAGGTAATCCATTATATGTTGTAGTCTCAGCTTTTACTTTATCTGTATCATATCCTGATGCAGCTATTGCTTGATGTATTTTAAGGATACTAGTCTTTACAGGATCATATGTGACACTCATCTTGCCAGAATCTATATTCCATTCGGCACTAGTCACTCCAGAAATCATCGCAGCTTTTTCGATTGTTCTCTGGCACATACCACAATTACCACTTACGGTAAAGCTTGCAGAGTCAGTTGCACTTATTACAATTGAGTCTTGTACAGCTACAGTCTGTGCTTTAAGAGTTACAATTGTTAAAACGGTTATACAAATTGTTAAAATTATTTTTTTCATGATTTTCTATTTTTAAATTTTTATTGTTCTTAATCTAAGGGCATTTACTATTACAGATACTGAGCTAAAACTCATTGCTAGAGCAGCTATCATAGGTGAGAGTAGTATTCCAAAAAAAGGAAAGAGAACACCTGCTGCTATTGGAACTCCAAGCGTATTATAGACCAAAGCAAAGAATAAGTTTTGTTTAATATTTCGCATCACACCTTCGCTTAGATTTCTAGCTTTTACTATTCCTTGCAGGTCACCTTTTACCAATGTAATCATAGCACTTTCTATAGCGACATCTGTTCCAGTACCCATTGCGATGCCCACGTCACTTTTAGCTAATGCTGGAGCATCATTAATTCCATCACCGGCCATAGCCACGACTTTTCCTTTCTTCTGTAGTGAGGTAACTTCGTTAAGCTTATCCTCTGGTAGCAGACTTGCCTTAAAGCCTCCAAGGTTTAATTCCAAGGCTACTGCTTTTGCTGTGTCATGATTGTCTCCGGTAAGCATAACTACATCGATGCCTTTCTTTTGAAGTTCTGTTATCGCTTTTGCACTTGTTGCTTTGATTTTATCTCCTATCACTACATATCCTGCCACTACCTTGTCGATTGATAGATAAGATACTGTTTTACCTTGCTTTTGATACTTCTTGGCCTCATCATGCATTTGAGAGGTGATTTTTGCATTTGCATGTTCCATCATTTTAGGATTACCCAGAGATACTTTTTTATTATAAATGATAGCTTCAACTCCTTTGCCTGTCACAGCACTAAATCCATCCGATTTTACTGCCTCCGAATTTAGTCCCCTACCATATTTTACGGTCGCTTCTGCAAGTGGATGCTCACTATTGCTATTTAGCGATACTATATATTGAAGCACTTCATTTTCTTTATACTCTTCACTGAATGATCCAATTCTTTCTACCGTTGGTTTCCCTTCAGTTATAGTTCCGGTCTTATCTACTATTAGAATATCGACTTTATTTAGTTTTTCTAGTGCTTCAGCATTCTTGATTAAAACGCCGTTTTGAGCACCCTTTCCTACACCTACCATTACAGACATGGGTGTGGCTAATCCTAGTGCACAAGGACAAGCTATAATCAATACTGCAATAGCATTTACCAGTGCGAATACATAAGCTGGCTCTGGTCCCCAAATAGCCCATACACCAAAGGTAATTATTGAAATAAAGACTACTACAGGTACAAAGTAGCCTGAAACTTTATCTGCTAGATTTTGTATTGGTGCACGACTTCTACTCGCATTATTTACCATATGAATTATCTGAGAAAGAAGCGTGTCACTTCCTACTTTTTCCGCCTTCATCAAAAAGGTTTGATTTCCATTGATTGTGCCGCTACTTACTTTATCGTCCTTTGATTTATTTACAGGGATTGGCTCTCCTGTAATCATAGATTCGTCTATTGTAGTTTCACCTTCTGTTATCTTTCCATCTACAGGTATTTTATCTCCTGGCTTTACTTTTAAGATATCTTCTAATTCTATTTTATCTATACTGACTTCAACCTCTTGCCCATCAACTACCTTTATCGCCTTACTTGGTGCAAGTTTCAATAGCTCCTTTACTGCCGAGGTAGTTTTGCTGTGTGCTCTTGCTTCAAGTAACTGTCCTAATAATACTAGGGTTAGAATCACAGTTGCAGCTTCAAAATATACATGTACTGCTCCAGATTCTGTTTTAAACTGCTCTGGAAATACATCGGGGAACAACATACCAAAAACACTAAATAACCAAGCAACACCTGCACCTATACCTATAAGCGTAAACATATTCAAATTCCAAGTTTTGATACTTTTATAAGCTCGTTCAAAAAACATCCAAGTAGCATAGAAGACAACTGGAATGGAAAGTCCAAATTGAATCCAGTTCCACCATTTTTGTTCCATTAAATTGTATAATGGATTATCAGGAACCATCTCACTCATAGCTATTAAGAAAATTGGTAATGTGAATACAGTGGCTATCCAGAATTTCTTCAAAAGTTTCTTATAACTCTTTTCTTCTGCTGAACTATCTGCCTCCGTAGGCACTAAATCCATTCCGCACTTAGGACAAGCTCCTGATTCTTCTTTTATAACCTCTGGGTGCATCGGACAAGTCCATTGTT
>JBMYYN010000224.1:0-4242 GCA_049609445.1 Bacteroidia bacterium
CACTACTATTAATCCAAAGAAAACGAACCCTCTAAAATTGAGATTCTGATTTTTCAAACCTTGAATAGTTGGTTCTACAATCTGACTTATTGTCTTTTCTTTTAGTCCTTCACCGTAAAAAGGTACTGGCGAAACGGCTCCCATTCCACCTGTATTTAGTCCTACATCACCTTCACCTATACGTTTATAGTCTTTAGCTTCTGGAAGTATTACATAGTTCTCGCCATCAGTAAGTGCGAAAACACTAAACTCAATACCATCAAGAAACTCTTCGATAACTACGGTACTTGACGCATTGCCAAACTTCTGATCTACAAGCATCTCTTTAAGACTGGCTTTAGCTTCATCTAAGCTGTCGAGTATTAGAACTCCTTTTCCTGCTGCTAGTCCATCTGCTTTAAGGACATATGGTGCATTCAAACTTTCTAAAAAGGAAAATCCTTCTTCAACATTCTCAGAAGTAAATGACTGATACGCAGCCGTTGGTATATTTTCTATTGCCATAAACTCCTTAGCAAAAGACTTACTACTCTCAAGCTGACCGGAAAACTTATCTGGAGAGAAAACATAAATATCACGGCTCCTTTCTTCGAAAAAATCACGGACTCCATTCGCAATGGCATCTTCTGACCCAGGCAAAACAGTATCAATTTTATTGTTTACTGCAAAATCGTATAAACCATCAAAATCAGTATACGCTACATTCACGTTTGTACCGCACAATTCTGTCCCCCCGTTTCCCGGAGCGATAAACACATTTTCTTTACCTATTTCACCGGACAATTTCCAAGCTATAGCGTGCTCTCTCGCACCTGACCCAAGTATTAATATTCGCATACTATTATATTCGGTTCAAAGATAAATATGGTTACATTTGAACCTTGTTTTTTAGTGAAAATATATAAACAAATTAGCACACGAATTGATGATAAAGTTCATTCTGTGACGTTATTGTATTTGCACTTTAGATTAACTTTACGACGAGATGCAGATATGTCTCATGTAAAGTTGGCATACTTTTAGACATAAATAAGGAAATACTTAATAAATGATAAATTCTATAGTTAGCGGAATATCTAAGTTCTTTGGTAGCAAAGCAGACAAAGATGTAAAGAGCGTAACACCATACGTAGGAAAAATAAACGCAGAGTTTGAAAAGCTTTCTTCATTGACAAATGATCAATTACGCAACAAGACTACCGAGTTCAAATCCCGCGTAAATGACTATCTGTCAGACATAGACAATCAGATAGCTGACTTAAAGGCTGAAATAGAAAAAGCTGGACTTTCTGAAATAGATAAAAAAGAGGCTGCTTATGATAAGATAGACCTACTCGAAAAAGAAAGAGATGAAAAACTAGAAGAAGTCTTAGAAGAATTACTACCTGAAGCTTTTGCAGTAGTGAAGGAAACTGCTAGAAGATTTACAGAAAATGATTCCATCACTGCTACAGCCACAGATTATGATAGAGATTTAGCTGCATCAAAACCACACATTAATATTATGGGAAGTGATGTGACTTATGATACTACTTGGGATGCCGCAGGACAAGAAGTGACTTGGAATATGATTCATTATGATGTTCAGCTTATAGGTGGTGTAGTTCTTCATAAAGGGAAGATAGCTGAGATGCAGACTGGAGAAGGTAAGACTCTCGTTTCTACCTTACCTGCATATTTGAATGCTCTAGGACAAAGAGGTGTACATGTAGTTACGGTAAATGATTACCTAGCAAGAAGGGATGCAGAATGGAATGCTCCTATTTTTCAGTTTCACGGATTGAAAGTAGATTGTCTTGACTACTACAGACCTCACAGCCCAGAAAGAAAAGCTGCATACTTAGCTGATATTACATACGGAACAAATAACGAATTTGGTTTTGATTATCTAAGGGATAACATGGCTCATAGCCCTGATGAACAAGTCCAGCAAAAGCATCACTTTGCTATGATAGATGAGGTTGACTCTGTTTTGATAGATGACGCCCGTACTCCACTTATCATTAGTGGGCCTACACCTAAAGGAGATGTTCACGAGTTTAATGAGTTAAAACCTAAGATTCAAAAAGTAGTAGATGCTCAAAAACGATATCTAAATACTGCATTAGCTGATGCTAAACGTATGATTAAAGAAGGTAAGACTGGAGAAAAAGATGCTGGACTACTTCTATTTAGATGTCAACGTGGTTTCCCTAAAAACAAACCATTGATTAAGTTTCTTGGAGAGCAAGGTATGAAAGCTTTGATGACAAAAGCCGAGAATTTCTACTTACAAGACCAACAAAAGGAAATGCACATCGTAGATGCAGAGCTATACTTCACTATAGATGAAAAAAACAACCAGATAGAGCTGACTGATAAAGGAATAGACCTAATATCAAGCAATAGTGATGATAAGGACTTCTTCGTAATGCCTGATGTAGGTTCAGAAATAGCTGAATTGGAAAAATCTAACTTGAGCGAATCTGAAAAAGTAAAACGCAAAGATGAGCTTTACAGAAATCACTCAGTGAAATCTGAACGTATCCATAGCATCAACCAACTTTTGAAGGCTTATGCCATGTTTGAGAAGGATGTAGAATACATTCTACAAGATGGAAAAGTAAAAATCGTAGACGAACAAACTGGTCGTGTGATGGATGGTCGTAGGTATTCTGATGGTCTACATCAAGCTATAGAAGCCAAAGAAAACGTAAAAGTAGAAGCAGCGACACAAACCTTCGCAACTATTACACTTCAAAACTTCTTCAGAATGTATCATAAACTAAGTGGTATGACAGGTACTGCAGAGACAGAAGAAGGTGAATTATGGGAAATCTATAAGCTAGACGTTGTAGTAATTCCAACAAACCGTCCTATTGCTCGTGATGATCGAGAGGACTTAGTATATAAAACTGTAAGAGAAAAATTCAATGCTGTGGCGGACGAGATAGTCAAACTTCAAAAAGAAGGAAGACCTGTATTAGTAGGTACGACGTCTGTAGAAGTATCTGAACTCCTAAGCAGAATGCTTAACATGAAAAAGATTAAGCATAATGTACTGAATGCAAAGCAGCATCAAAGAGAAGCTGATATCGTGGCTGAAGCAGGTCAACCAGGAGCTATCACTCTCGCTACAAATATGGCTGGTCGTGGTACAGATATAAAGCTAGGCAAAGGAGTAAAAGAAGCTGGTGGATTAGCAATTATAGGAACAGAAAGACACGACAGTAGACGTGTAGATCGACAGCTTAGAGGTAGAGCCGGAAGACAAGGAGATCCAGGGTCTTCTCAATTCTTTGTTTCTCTAGAAGATAATCTGATGAGACTCTTTGGTTCAGATAGAGTTTCTAAGGTGATGGACAAATTTGGATACGAAGAAGGTGAAGTTATCCAGCATTCTATGATCTCTAAGACAATCGAAAGATCTCAGAAGAAAGTTGAACAAAATAACTTTGGAATCAGAAAAAGACTTCTTGAGTATGATGACGTAATGAATAAGCAACGTGTGGTAATCTACACACGTAGAAAAAATGCTCTATACGGAGAAAGGCTCTCAGTAGATATCAATAATGCAATATATGATTGGGTAGAAGACACTGTGAGTATATACAAGGACTCTGGTGATTTGTTAGGTCTTAAAGAAGAAACACTTCGTCACCTAGCGTTTGAACCAAGCATTTCTGAATCTGACTTTAATGGGAAGAAACTTGATGTAATTGTTCAATCTGTGTTTGAAGATGCTTTGTCATCTTATGAGAGAAAAACAAAGGACATAAGAGAGCGAGCATTAATCGTATTTAACAATATTAATAGAGAAAGAGGTGCTGAGGTAAAAAATATCCTTGTTCCATTCTCTGATGGTAAAAAATCAATTAACGTCTCTGTAAACTTAGCGAAAGCTCTAGAAACTGACGGAGCTGAGATCACCAACGCATTTGAGAGATTTGTGGCATTAGCTAGCATAGATGACCATTGGAAGGAGCATCTACGTGAGCTTGACGACCTTAAGCAAACGGCTAACAATGCATCTTATGAACAGAAAGACCCATTGTTGATCTATAAGCTTGAGTCATTCAACCTGTTCCAATCTATGATAAGCACGCTCAATAGTGAGATTGTTTCTTTGCTTCTTAAAGGAAATATAGCAGTAGAACCTTCTGATGATTTGAAAGAAGCTAAAGAAAGAAAACGAACAGATAACTCAAAGATAAAGACTAGTAGGGCTGCAGAAGCTTTAGTTACTCAGGACCGAGAATCACA
>JBMYYN010000225.1:0-4155 GCA_049609445.1 Bacteroidia bacterium
GAGCATACAATACTTTTTTTGCATTGAGTATTCTCGCAGGATTAAACATTACAATCCATTGAATCAGCCACTTAGCTCCAATAATAATAACAGGAAATATCCATAATGATGGGTATAATATTGCGAAAATACCCAAACATAGATAAGTCAATAATTGAAGGAAGGAATAAAACCCTAAAAGAAGTTTTATGCTGGTCTTATATTCTTTGCTAGTGCTAAGATGCCTTACTTTTTGTTTTATCCATTTGCTTACGCCTTTAGGGGCAGGGGAGAAGGTAAATGCATCTCGATCTACATTTATGGCTACATTCGTTTTAGAAGCTACCTCTTGTATGAATAGATCGTCATCTCCCGACATGATGTGCTGATGGGTGGCAAATCCTTTATTGCCAAAAAAGAGCTCTTTTGTATATGCTAGGTTTCTGCCTACTCCCATATATGTTTTTTGTCTTCTGGCGTAACCGAAGTACTGAATAGCTGTGTGAAATGTTTCATAAGAGATTAAGGAGCCTAACGGTGTCATTCTAACCTTCAATGGAGCATAACCTAATACTATCTGCTTGTCTTCAAAAGTGCTACTCATACTCTGAATCCAAAGATCAGAGCTAGGCATACAGTCAGCATCTGTCAATAGGAGGTGTTCGTGTGTAGCTGCTTTAATGCCGATAGTAAGTGCAAATTTCTTTCCTTTTTGAAATCGTTCATCTATTTCTAGAGTAACCACTTTGAGATTTGCGTGTTCCTTTGCTAAATTTTCTAAGAAATCCTTACTTCCGTCAAAACTTCCATCATTTACCACTACAACCTCAAAATCATAATCATATTTCTGTTTCAAGATCGCAGGCAAGTTTTTTGAAAGATTTTCTCTTTCATTTCTAGCTGCTATCACTACCGATACAGGTCCCATAGGTTTAGTGCTAGAAGCACCCAGCTTCTTGAAACCTGTGAAGAAATACAAATAATAAACAATCAAGAGTAATACGCCGCTCAAAGCGGTGGCAAGAATGGAAATTTGAATTAAGTCCAATTGTTGAATCATAATAAACTAAAAAAAATCTATTAATTACTTTGTCTAAATCCTAGAGTAGGTACGATATCTGGTTTTGCTTTATCCTTGTATTCGATGGATGTGATATCATCTTTTTTGATTGTTTTGATCATTCTCTTGGTTCGCTTTTCAGGCGACATTTCACTCATTCTGAGATGTTGATTACGTATTGCCTCTTCTACGATTTTTCGTATGCTTCTTCCATTTCCAAAGTACTTATCCTTAGATTTATACATGTCTTCTATCAAATGAGCCAATGCTTTTTTTGCCGCAGACCCTAAACTAAATCCAGCATCTTGAATCTGATTATTTGCGATTTCCAATAATAGTTTTCCATCAAAATCTTCAAATTCAAATACTTTGTCAAATCTAGATTTTAACCCAGGGTTGGATTGTACAAATCGATTCATGTTGTCCGTGTATCCTGCTGCTATTACGATAAATTGTCCTCTGAAATCTTCCATTCGCTTCAGGATGATTTCGATAGCTTCTTTACCATAGTCGCTGTTTCCCCCTTCAGTTAGTGAGTATGCTTCATCTATGAATAGTACACCGCCCATTGCTTTGTCTATGAGAGCACCTGTCTTTATAGCAGTCTGACCTACATAACCACCTATGAGGCTTTGTCTATCACATTCTACCAAGTTTCCTTTTTCAAGGATTCCTAGGGCTTTATATATTTGAGCTAAAATACGAGCAACCGTTGTTTTACCTGTACCAGGATTACCAGTGAATACTGAGTGTAAGCTGAAATTATTTTGTACGTTTTGATCAGTCTCTTTATAGTAACGTACTAATTTAATGAGACTTTTGATTTCATCCTTTACAGATTTTATTCCTATCATCCCATCTAGTTTCTTTATGGAAATCTGTAGCAACTCTTCATCTATAGGAATATCTGGAATGATTTTCTTACTGATTATAGAAAGTTTCTCTATATCCGCCACTTGGACCTGAGATAGTTCTTCTATCGTGAGGTCAGCGGGATTTTCTTCACTCATCACTCTAATACCTAGATTAAGCTTACTCTCTTCTATGAGAGAAACTATAAGTCTAGCATTTCCAAAGAACTGATCTCTGTTCCGATATGCTTCTACCACTTTCTTGTAAAAGAGGTCTTTAGCATCGGAACTAAATGATATTTCTTTTTTGCCAGCGTGTATATCTGCTATTTGCAACAATTCTTGTGGTGTGTAATCTGGGAAGTCATAAATCATTCTAAATCTAGATTTTAACCCTGGATTTGATTCAAGAAATGTGTCCATTTCATTTGGGTATCCAGCTGCCACTATAGCTATATCTTTACCATCCGAAAGTTCTTTGAGAAGAATTTCAATGGCTTCCTTTCCAAAATCCTTACTGTCGTCATCTTTTCGAGCCAAAGAGTATGCCTCATCTATAAACAATATTCCTCCCGCAGCCTTTTTTATGGCTGCTTTTGTTTTTGGGGCAGTTTGACCGATAAACTCAGCTACTAAATCAGCTCTATCCACTTCATGCACATGTCCTTTGCTCAATAGACCAAGCTGTTTGTATATCTTACCTAGTTTTCTAGCTATGGTAGTTTTTCCGGTTCCTGGATTCCCTTTAAAGACACAGTTTAAGTTGATTTGATCTTCCTCAGATAAACCTTTGTCTTTTCTGAGTGAAATAAATTCTAAGTAGTTGGCATACTCCTTTATTCTGTTTTTAACGCTGTCTAGACCAATGAGATCGTCTAATTCACTTAAGGTTTGATCTACACTAGATTTTATGTTCGATATATCAGCAGTTTCAGATTTTGGCTTCAATGACTTTACTGAAGTCTCGTCCATCAAGTATTCAACAAAATCATTTCCGATTTTGAATTCTTTCTGTACGATAAGTTGATCCATAAATACGACATCAAGAAAATACTTTCCTTTTATCCAGCTACCGGGTTTATCAGCACCCCAACCTACGGTTATTTTAAACTCATCATCTTGTTCATATACAAACATCATTTTGGAAACACTTCCTTTTAGTAGGTTAGTTTCAGTGATGAAATTGAATATAAACTCACAACTCCAAAAGTTCAAATCTTTAACCTTATTGGTAGCTACAATTTCTGCCCAAATATATCTTGAATCTTGATCACTAAACTGCTCGAAATACTTTCTGTCAAGTTCTTTTACGTTGTCAAAAGGACCTTCGTAAAATCGAATAGACTTAATGTCAAAATATGGATTGTTTTCTTTTGATACTAAACCAACATCTTGTACGTAAAAATTCTTTTCAGCCACGACACTGCCATCGATCTCGGCTATCCAAGTGTATGTGCCAGGTTTCCAGTACCCACCTTGATTATATGTTCCCCATCCTTCTCGGATAAAAATAAGATTAGTATTCCGCGAGATGGTTCTGTCGCAGTTAAGGCTACAGATTTCATTTTTATTCTGATCCAGACAGATCAGGTTAAGCTTTATATCCCAATCTTCTTTTTTAAACTTTAAATTAAAAAAAGAGAACTCCGTGTAGATATACGAACTCTCATTCTTGTCGAATACAGATCTGTACTTCTTTTTATTATCTGCAAGCCACTCGGTAGAGCTATAAATCTTCATATTTCGGAAGATATAGTTGTTATTGTGCTTAGTAGGCATCTCGGCTCAAGGTTAATTATAAAATAGACAAAAAAGTAGTGAAAATGTCAGAAGTTTTACTCCTGTTTTGCAGACGAAAAAAAAAGTGATTTTTTATTCGAAAAGATTTTGTGATATGATTTTCTGATTATCTTTGCACTCCTTTTTGGTGAGATGGGTGAGTGGCTTAAACCAGTAGTTTGCTAAACTGCCGTACTCTAACCGGGTACCGCGGGTTCGAATCCCGCTCTCACCGCCAGTTAGGAAAGAGAATTTTGTTCTTTGTAAACCTAATTTTATGGTTCCATAGCTCAACCGGATAGAGCAACGGTTTTCTAAACCGTAGGTTCCAGGTTCGAGTCCTGGTGGGATCACTTTTACTCTTATTGACAGTCCCAAATGTCAGTAGATTTAAGGAGTATAAACACCTCGGGGTGTAGCGTAGCCCGGTATCGCGCCTGCTTTGGGAGCAGGAGGTCGTAGGTTCGAATCCTGCCACCCCGACTT
>JBMYYN010000226.1:0-4155 GCA_049609445.1 Bacteroidia bacterium
GAAGCGGTATTCAGATAAAGTGGTCAACCGCAAGTGAACTAAATAATTCTTATTTTAAAATAGAAAGCTCAACAGATGGTGCTACTTTTAGTTCAATCGCAACAATTGATGGTAGTGGAACTACATCAGAAATAATCAATTACACATTTGAAGATGAAAATCCTTCAATGAAAACGTACTACAGAATAAAGCAAGTAGATTATGACGGTGCATATACCTATTCTAGAGTTATTTCACATTCACCTCTGAGAGGGTTAAATGAAGAAATTGATATTAAACACAATAGGAATCATATATCTTTATCTCATTCAAAAAGGAACTCAATTAGGGTCCAAATATTCTCGGTGTTAGGTAATTTAGTTCTAGAAACGACAGGAGATTCTGAAGTGGTTTTAGACAGAAATTCATTACCTAAAGGTATACTTATAGCTAGAATTGAAGTCGATGGTCAAATGCAGCAGAAGGCGTTATTAAACAATTAATTAAAGCTGCTTGGTTCTTGGAGATAGGTGTTACTTTTTGAAATTTACACCTTCTTATAACCTTTGAGGTTATCTATACCCCAATTCTTTAGTTCATCTTCGCTCCACAATCCTGGGAAGAAGATTCTTCTTTGGTATTTTGGGTGCATGTATTTGGTCCAGTCGCTACCTCCAGTTGCAGCTCCATCACCTAAGTATTTTTTGGCAGCTTCTAAGTGGTGCATAGTCCAATCAATGTTAACTGTATGATCGTAGTGTCTCATAGCATTGATTAAGTCCTTATTCTCCTTGTACGACTCTGGAAGCTCTTTAAACTTTGTCCATAGATTTACTGTATTGAATTCTACCATATGATCTATTAGCTGTTTCTTGTATTTCTCTTCGAAATTTGTCAGCAGCTTAGATTTCTCTCCAGTATGATAGTCCTTACCCGCAGCTTGCCAATACATATGCTCAAATGCGTGCTCGTATGGAGTGTCTCTATCTATATTATCACGGAAACGTGCGTCTATTAAATTTATAAGTTCGGTAGAAGCAATTTCTATCATCCTATACTGACATGATTGGAATCCACTAGCAGGAGTTAGAGTATCTCTAAACTTCATATATTGTTCTAGTTCCATCCCTTCACCCATCACATCAAAAGAGTCAGACAATACATCGAAATATCTAGAAATTCTCATTAGATGCATTGTGAACTTTTCTGGCTCAATATCTTCAGTATGAGATATTTGTCCCATTTCCCAAAGTATCATTTTAAACAGAAGCTCATTAATCTGGTGGTACATAATAAAAACCATCTCATCTGGGAGCTGTGTTCTCTGAGTTTGTAAACCTAATAATGCATCTACCTGAATGAAATCCCAATATTTCATGGGCTCTGCGTGAAGCAGTCCAGAAAGATGAACATCTGGGTCTTGTCCCATCGCTTTATATTTAGCATCGATTGCTTTTAGTAATTCTTCTCTACTTGTACTCATTACGAGCAAAGTAAAGTGATTTCAACAAATGATAAAATATGATATTGAGCAGTTTATATAGAGTGCAATAAAAGTGAGATGCTTGGGCTAAAAAGGGCAATATTATGTTTGACCTTTGAGCAAACGATGAATCCAACCTCCTAAAATCCCTCCAACGACAGGTCCAAGTATGTATACACTAAAAAAAGAATAGCTTGGATTAGGAAAAGCAGCTAATTTCCAACCACTCAAGTAAGCCACCATTCTTGGTCCGAAGTCTCGTGCAGGGTTTAAGCCAGCTTGAGTGAAAGGAGCAACAAGACATATTATAAGAGTTACGGTGAGTCCTATGAAAATAGGAGTGAGGTTGTCCATTTGGTCTTTTTTCTCAGTTAGTCTAAATATAGCAAAAACTAAAATAAGCGTACCGAGTCCTTCTAAAGCCATGGCAGCTAGAGCTGATATTTTTATGTTTTTCTCAAAACCAGGATTAGGGAAAAACTCTCCAAACATCACAGCACTCCGATAAGAATCAACAGAACCTCTCTCTATTCCATTAGCCACTTCATAAATATGAATACTAGGTCCAAAGATGAAATAGATAAAAATCCCAGCTAAGAAAGCACCGATTAATTGACTTATGACGTAAGGTAGCAACTTCTTAAGATCAAGTTTTTTGTTTAGAGTCATTGCTATGCTTACTGCCGGATTGAGGTGTGCTGGGCAGACGTTTCTAACGCTAAAAATAGCTAAAGCAACACCTAGTCCCCATATCAGGGCCACTTCCAATAAGCTGCCAAACCCATCATATAATACAGCCACAGCCACTGATCCACAACCGAAGAGAACTAGTATAAAAGTCCCTATCAGTTCGCCTAAATACTCCTTGAGAGATACAGTCATGAGATGTTAGAAAAGATATACTTCATCTCCGTAGCTATTTGTAAGCTGCGATCTTCATACCCCTGATCTTCATAAGAAGTACCGTCGTGTTCTTTAGGATCAGTATATGGCAATGACAATCTAGTTGAATTGGGAATTAGAGGACAGTTTTGATCTGCGTGATTACACGTCATTACTGCTCCAAAATCTGTATTAGGATTGTATGCATCATCAAAAGTCTTCGAAAATAAGGTCATAGGACAATCCCTGTCATTCATAAAGAGCTTATATGTTGGATTACTATCTGGGCCTAAATTGGTAATTATAAAACCTACGTTTTCCAATGTTTTAATAACGGTTTTGTAAACAGCAGTAGCCTCTGTACCACCGGAGTAGCATTTGACTCGATCGATTTGGAAATGAGAAGCAAGGGTTTTTGCCCATACCTGGGATAAATGACTTCTTCTGCTGTTGTGTGTACAGATGAAATTTAGTTTAACAGGCTCATTTTTAGATACGCACAACGAAATATAATCAATTACTTTCTGTAGCTCGTTTTTTCTACTTGACGAAATAGTAGATACATCTAATAGGTCGATGTACTTCCTTAAGGATTCAAACATTTTGAAAATAGTAGGGAATTAACAACAGCCACCTCCAGGAGTGCAACATCCTTCTTCCATAGTTGGTGTTAACTCTGCCAAACTTCTTTTAGCTTTATTCTTTATAGAATCTATACCACATAGCTCTGTTGCTAAGCAGTCAGTAGCCATAGCTTGAAGTTGAAAATTGTTTCCGTCAAAGCCTAGCTCATAGCGACCCAGTGTCTCCGATTGATATTCTACTATCACATCTAGGTCTTCGCCGTTAAACAAGGGCATTGACGTATTGATAATATTTAAAAATTTATTGGCTTTAAGTCGATGAGCATAGTCGATATTCACCCAAAGTTGCAATACCACATTTTTTATCTCGTGTTTCTTACCTCCGCAATCTATAAATGACTTAGTGTTTAGTCCTATTTCGGTTAAGTGAAAATGTCTTGGGACAAAGTTTCCATCTGGTGTGAGAAAATTGACATCTGTCATGTTTTCTAAAGTCGTAGTTAATTCTGATAGTTTCATTATTAATTGTTCTAAGTTTTTTGTTTTAACAGCAGTTTATATTTTTCTTTCCATTATTGAAAAACTGAACAAGCATTTGTTGGATCTCATTCCATTTAACAGGATTTATACAATAACATATACTGTTCCCTTCTATATCTCCTTGAATAAGACCAACAGATTTGAGCTCTTTGAGATGTTGTGAGATGGTAGCCTGAGCCAGTCCAATTGAGTTAACAATATCATTGCATATACATCCTTCGCTTTTAGAAATAAACTCAAGAATAGCTATTCTAGCTGGGTGGCCTAGTACTTTGGCTACCACTGCTAAGTCATTCTGATTAGACGTATATATATCTGTTCGTGTAACTCCCATATTTGTTCATTGCAATATTACGATAATAAAAATTAATAATCTCACTTTCATTTACCTTTGTTTGACATAAAGTATAAATAAGTAATGAATAATATATTTAAACGACTAACATCAACAACTCTATTTGTAGTAATCACATTAATGACTATGGCTCAGATAGTAGAACAGAAACCATACATTGAGATTACTGGAACTTCAGAGATCAAAATAGTTCCAAATCAAATATATATGAGCATTACTCTTCAAGAGCATACAGACAAGAGTAAGAAATCTATCGTAGAGCTTGAGAAAGAACTAGTTAAGGCGTTAAAGTCGCTTGGTATCTCTCCGTCTAAACTTGTCGTGGCAGATGC
>JBMYYN010000227.1:0-4107 GCA_049609445.1 Bacteroidia bacterium
AGTATACTTATAGATGATGAAATTAACCAAGAAATCATTCACATTATTAGAAAACTAAAAGATATATCACTTTGTTTTGTGCTAGACACACCTAATCAAAAAGAAATAGTTAATTTCACGCAATTATTATGAGTAATAGTACAAAATACAATAAGACTAAAATTATCGCAACGATGGGACCTGCTACTTCCAGTGTTCCAATGTTGAAGCAGATTATAAACGCAGGAGTTGATGTATGTCGAATCAATTTCTCCCACGGAGATTGGGATACTCATTTGCAAGTAATCAAGAATATAAGACAAGTTAACCAAGAACTAAACACTAACGTAGCAATTTTAGGGGACTTGCAAGGCCCTAAACTAAGAATAGGAAAAGTTGAGAATGATAGTATGCTGCTTACCGAGGGAGAGACTATGACTTTGACTACAGAAGCGACCATAAGTTCTGGTAAGACTATATATGTCAAATACTCTACTTTGGCTAGAGATGTTAAGGTAGGAGAAAGAGTACTCTTGGATGATGGTAAATTAGAATTAGAATTTACAAAAAGAGTGGATGCTGCTACTGTAGAAGCATTGGTTATAAATGGAGGTTATTTGAGTTCAAACAAAGGATTTAATCTTCCTTCTTCAGATATGTCTGTAGCTAGTCTTACTGCAAAGGATAGAAAGGATCTAGAGTTTATTATGGAAAATGAACTTGACTGGGTTGCATTATCCTTTGTGAGGGAAGCCAAAGACATTATTGAATTGCGTGACATACTTAATAAGAACAATTGCTTAGCCCACATAGTTGCAAAGGTGGAAAAGCCACAGGCAGTGACTAATATCGATAGTATTATAGAAACTACAGACGCCGTGATGGTAGCGAGAGGGGATTTAGGTGTAGAAATGCCAATGGAGCAAGTACCGATGATTCAAAAGCGTATAGTTACGAAGTGTATAGAAGCGTCAAAACCTGTAATCATAGCTACGCAAATGATGGAAAGCATGATTAGTTCTCCTACTCCAACTAGAGCAGAGGCGAATGATGTTGCAAATGCTGTGATGGATGGAGCAGATGCAGTTATGCTTAGTGCCGAAACTTCTGTAGGAGATTACCCATTAAAAGCAGTAGAAGCTGTAGAGAAGATATTAGGAAGCACGGAGTTAGGATGGGACGTATATAATAAGATTCGTAAACCAGATCCAACTTCGACGACATTTTTATCAGATAGAATTTGTTATGCTACTGTAAGCATGAGTGATGGTATAGGTGCCAAGGCCATTCTGTCCATGACTCAAACGGGATACACAGCATATAAAATTGCTAGTGGGAGACCAAATTGTGATATTTTCATATTCACATCCAATAAAAAGTTACTTTCTAGGCTTAGCCTAGTGTGGAATGTTAGAGCATTTTATTACGATAATAGAACAAATACAGACGAAACTATTTCTGAAGTTATAGGGATGCTACAAAAGGATGGACTCCTTAAGGACGGTGATGTTGTGATCAATACTGCCGCAATGCCTGTAATAGAGAACAGAAAAACTAACGCACTGAAGATCAGCATAGTAGGCGAATGAAAGGCGAAATAGTCAACAAAGTAGAACAAAGTGGAATAATCACAATTGACCTCGAAACATTAGTCCCTAATATGGAGATGTCTTCAATAGATATCAAGGACCAATTATTTCATGGTCTAATATTAAAGGAAAAGGATTTTAGAGGCTGGGTCAAAGAAACAGATTGGAGCATATACACGGACAAAGCGGTGGCTGTACATTGTAGTGCAGATGCGGTCGTACCTACTTGGGCATATATGCTTATATCTACTGCTTTAAATGGCATCACAAATTATGTTTTTTTTGTAACTCCTGACCAACTTGGAGCTATGCTAGCAGAAAGAGCCTTGAATTCTGTGGTCCCATCAGATTACCAGGATAAACGTGTGGTAATAAAAGGATGTGGCGAAAGAGAAATAAGCAATCATGCTTATGTGACCTTAAGTACTAAACTAGCTCCGGTAGTTAAGTCTCTGATGTTTGGAGAACCTTGTAGTACGGTTCCAGTTTATAAAAAACGAAAATAAAAAAGCCCAACACAAGGCTGGGCTATAAGTAGTCGTTCAGTAATCAGTCAGGTTTTAAACTATTGATCTAAACTTTTTAAAGCGTCAAAGTCCATATTTCTTTCTCCATCGATGTATTCAGTTACGAATGCGTCTTCAATTCCTAAGGTTTTCATATCATTACTAAATTGTAGGGCATCCATCATATTATTGAAATGTCCGATGACATATCTTTTGGCACCATCTACTTCTTCAGCTTTTATAGTTTTTAACTTTTCATTGAATGACATAAGATCTAAGTACTTATAGTATCCCATTTGTACCTGATAAACCGTTCCATCAGGCAGTTTTGTGCTCGGTATAGTCTTTTCCAGAGCAACATACTTAGCTTGAAGTGCTGCTAGTTTGTCTGCGAGAGCCTGCTTTTCTGCTTTTGCAGCAGCGAGTTGTTCTTTTAAGTCAGCAACCGTTTCTATGAGTTCTTTCACCTCATTTGTGTGTCTATCTTGCATCTGAACCCACTTTTCTGGATCTTTTTTGTAGGTTTTAATGATTTTTTTTAATGCCTTTTTTTCAGATTTTGATAGAGTTTGTGCCTCAGCTTGGTTTATTCCAAAAAGGAATACACAAGTTAATATGGTCAATACTATTTTTTTCATTGTTGTTACTTCGATGGAGCAAATCTATATAATAAAACCCCTCTTAGTTTCTATAGAAAATGTGATTAACTACCTTTGCATCCACTATAATATACAATGGAATACAGAATAGAACGAGATAGTATAGGAGAAGTAAAGGTTCCCGCAGAAAAATATTGGGCAGCTCAAACTCAAAGATCACTAGAAAACTTCAAAATCGGCAATCAAAAAATGCCAATTGAAATAATTAGAGCTTTTGGAGTATTGAAAAAATGTGCTGCTATGACCAATGCAAAATTGGGTGTTCTTTCTCAGGAAAAAGCGGACTTGATCTCTGACGTATGTGATGAAATAATAGATGGAAAGTTGGATGACCAGTTTCCATTGGTCATATGGCAAACAGGTTCTGGAACTCAAAGTAATATGAATGTGAATGAGGTTATTGCTAATCGAGGGCATGTTTTGCAAGGTGGAAGCTTATCTGACAAAGAAAAGGCGTTGCACCCAAATGATGACGTAAACAAGTCCCAATCTAGTAATGACACCTTCCCTACGGCAATGAGTATTGCTGTTTATAAGCAGATGGTTGATTTTGCAATTCCTGGACTTCAGGTATTGAAAGATACATTCAAGAAAAAAGCACGTGATTTCAAGGAAATCGTAAAAATAGGCCGAACTCACTTTATGGATGCGACTCCTTTGACTTTGGGTCAAGAGTTTAGCGGATATAGGAGACAGCTTGAAATGAGTATTCTTGCTATTGAAAACGCAATGACAGCTGCACAAGAAATTGCATTAGGCGGTACAGCAGTAGGAACAGGACTAAACACTCCAGAGGGATATGCAGAGATGGTTGCAGGTATGATTTCAAGAGAAACAGCAATGCCTTTTAGAACTGCAGAAAACAAGTTTGAAGCACTTGCAGCACATGATGCTATGGTTGAATTACACGGAGCTTTGAAACGAGCAGCTGTGAGTTGTATGAAAATAGGAAACGATATCCGTATGCTTAGTTCTGGACCAAGAAGCGGTATAGGAGAGATCATTATTCCTAGCAATGAACCTGGTTCTAGTATCATGCCGGGAAAAGTTAACCCAACTCAATGTGAAGCACTTACTATGGTTTGTGCTCAAGTTATGGGGAATGACGTAGCAGTATCAGTAGGAGGAAGTAATGGTCATTTCGAACTAAATGTATTTAAGCCTCTTATCGCAACGAATGTGTTGCAGTCAGCTAGAATATTGGGACAAGCTTGTCTATCATTCAATGATAATTGTGTTGTAGGTATCGAACCAAATCACGCAGAGATTGATAATAAACTAGAGAGTTCTTTAATGTTAGTTACCGCTCTAAATACACATATAGGGTATGATAAAGCAGCCAAAATTGCTAAGAAAGCATATGCTGAAAACACT
>JBMYYN010000228.1:0-4099 GCA_049609445.1 Bacteroidia bacterium
AAGGATCTCGTCCTTCTGGACAAGATCTCCTGCCCTTCAATCTTTTGGAGGGCAGGTTTTTTTTAAGATAGCTGAGAAGTAATCTTAGTTTCATATTGAAAGCTAGACTTAATGTCTGGCTTTTTTTTATCCGATAATTTTAGATTGAGGTCAGCGTGAATAGGTAATTCACTACCGTTCTCTTGCAGCTAATAATTCTACTATCTCCTTTAGGTAAGAAGTGTCGTAAGTACTCGAGAGTTCTTCTAGAATATCTAAACTTTGTTGAGTGTATGAGGTTGCAAGTTCCAAAGTATATTCTTTGGCACCGATAGACTCCATTTGGTCTTTTACAAACGTTATAATTTCAGCTTCGCTTTTAGAATAGACTGCTTCTATGGATTTTTTCTGGTCTAGATTCATTCTGTTCCACATTTCATTCCATAGATAGGTTTTCTTTTTTTCTAAGATATCACCCCCAATACGTTTTCCTACTTTGGCTGTCTCTCCGTAGCTGTCCAGATAGTCATCCATCAATTGAAAACTAAGGCCTATTGAAATTCCTAGGTCATATAGTTTCTGGGCCTCTTTTTCTGTAGCTCCACCCAATAAAGCACCGCTTTGTAAACTAAATCCAATGAGAACTGATGTTTTTTGACGAATCATATTTAGATATTCATCATTTGCAACTTGATCCATTTTCTCAAATTGCATGTCATTCATCTGCCCTTCACAGAGTTCTCTAGCCATGGCATTGAATAATTTGAGAACAGGAATGCTTCCAATTTCTGTCAGTTTTTCGTAGACCTCTACCTGGAGCAGATCTCCTGACAGTATTGACGTAGGGTCATCCCATTTTACATGGACAGTTTCTTTTCCCCTTCGCAAAGGAGAGTTGTCCATAATGTCATCATGAAGCAAGGTGAAGTTGTGAAACATCTCTACAGACTGTGCCAGTTTGAACACCTCATCAGAATATTCATCCTTGAAAAGTCGATATGCAGCAAGGACCATCACAGGACGAATTCTCTTTCCTCCAAGTTCTAGGATATAAGAAATAGGATCGTATACTGCTCGAGGTGAGCCTGGCTGACTTATGATGTCCTCTATATGAGGAGTCATATCATTCAATAGTTCTTTAAATAACTTCAAAACGCTTCGGTGCAAAAGTACTTTTAATGAAACAATTCAAATGGTTAGAAGTTCTCAGATGTTTACTATTATTCAACAAATACAAAGTCTATGTTTCTTTTAGCAAGATCGGTATTTTTAACTCGAATTCTAACTTGCTGTCCTAGACTATATGTCTTTCGTGTCCGTTCCCCTATTACTTTTTTCTTCTCCGCCAGATAGGTAAAATGGTCTCCTTTAAGATCACGAAGTCGGACCATTCCTTCGCATTTATTAAGATTGATTTCTACGAAAATACCCCAATCGGTAACTCCGCTTATTGTTCCATCGAACTCTTCACCTTTGAAGCTAGCCATATATTCCACCTGCTTATATTTAATACTTGCACGTTCGGCACTAGTGGCTTTTTGCTCTTGTTTGCTACTATGACTCGCCATTTTTTCTACTTCATTGTAGTCAAATGACTTTTTCTTAATAAGGTAATCGTGTAACATGCGATGAGTGATAAGATCTGGATAACGTCTTATAGGCGAAGTGAAATGTGCATAGTAATCAAATGCTAGTCCAAAATGCCCTATTTTTTTACTTGTATAGAAAGCCTTTTCCATACTTCTAATTGCTAGAGGCTGTAAAATATCCCCAGCCATTGTACCTTCCGTCTTGACCACCATGTCATTGATGGATTGAGAGTATGTTTTATAACTGGTTGTATCTATCTGAAATCCAAATTCCGAAGCTGTAGCTGCGAATTCAGATATTTTTTCTTCGCTAGGTTCTTCGTGTACACGATAGGGTAGAGGCATCTCATTATTTTTCGTATACAAATGCATTGCTACATACTTATTAGCAAGTAACATATACTCCTCGATCATCTTATGTGCATCCTTTCTAACTTTTGGGATAACAGAAGTTGGAGTCCCTTGTTCATCTAAAACAAACCTAAATTCTGTTGTTTCAAAATTTATAGCTCCATTCGAATATCGGGCATTTCTTAGAGCTAGAGCTATGTTGTTCATAGTCTCTATTTCAGAAGCGTATTTACCTTCTTTGCTTTCTATCACTTTCTGAGCATTTTCGTACGAAAATCTATGATCAGAGTATATTACTGTCTTAGCAAAACGGTATTTCTTGACATTGCCCTTTTGGTCCAGTTCGAAAATTGCCGAGAATGTTAGAGACTCTTCATGAGGCCTAAGCGAGCATAATTCATTGCTCAGTCTTTCTGGAAGCATTGGAATGGTTCTATCTACAAGGTAGACAGATGTAGCCCGATTTACGGCTTCTGTATCTATAATATCTTGAGGTTTTACATAATGAGAGACATCAGCTATGTGTACACCGATTTCTACATTTCCATTTGCCAGTTTTCGGAAACTCAATGCGTCATCAAAATCTTTGGCATCTGCTGGATCAATGGTAAAAGTCGTTACCTGTCTGAAATCTTCACGTTTAGATATTTCCTTTTCTGATATTTTCTTAGGTAGTTGGTCTGCTGCTACCTCTATGGCATCATCAAACTTTGTGTCAAATCCGAATTCGGCTACAATGGCATGCATTTCAGCAGTGTTTTCTCCTGACTTGCCCAGTATTTCTACTATGCTTGCATATGGGTTTTTTGCTTTGGCAGGCCAGTCTCTGTAAGTGAAAATAACCTTATCTCCATGCTTTGCCCCATTACTTCTTTCCTTAGGTACATAAAAATCTGTGTGGATTTTTGTTCCGTCGGGAATAATAAAAAATGCGTTTCCCCCGGAACTAACTGTACCTACAAATCGTGTTCTTGCTCTATTAATAACTCGTGATACAAATGCTCTTGGTCTAGTTTTACCCTTTGGATAAACAACTTTCACAGCCACCTCGTCTCCATTAAAGGCATCTAAGGTGTCACCTGCTTTTATTTTTATATCATCGTCTAGGTTTTCGACTACTAGGTATGCATCTCCTCTCGTATTAAAATCCAAAGTTCCAATAACTTCATCAGTATTTCGTTTTTCAAACAAGTATTTACCTTTCTCTGGTTGAGTGATTTTTCTATCTCTTACCAATAGTTCTAGTATATGATTTACCTGTTTGTATGATATGTGAGGGATTTTTGAACCGATTTGTTTATAGTTCAAAGGTTTATTGGCATTACTTACCAAAACCTGTAGCACCGTGTCATATTCATTTGACTTTCGAGTGCGTTTATTTTTCTTTTTCAATTTTTTCTATTTTGTGCTGTGATCCATCAAGCTCTTTGTATAGTCTGATTCAGGAGCAGCTATTAATTTTTCTGTTTTCCCGGCTTCTACTATTTTCCCATCTCGCAATACGACTATCTTGTTGCAGAAATAGCCTATGACATTCATATCGTGAGAAATCAATAAATAGGTTAAGCCTTTTTTTCTTTTTAGGTCGTTCAGCAGATTTAGAACTTTGGCTTGTACACTTACGTCTAAGGCACTTACCGCTTCGTCTAAGACTATTATTTTTGGATTTTTAGCAAGTGATTTAGCGATACATATTCGTTGTCTTTGACCGCCAGAAAACTCGTGAGGATATTTTTCAAAATCAGAAGCTGTTAGACCTACTTCTTGCAACAAAGATATAGCTTTTTCTTTTAACAAAGATTTTGAGGACTTTTCTTTACGCGTTTCCAATACTTCTACGATAGATTTCCCAACCCTATGTTTGGGATTTAGAGATGAGAATGGGTCTTGAAAAACGAGTTGAAGTGTATCTGATATATCTTCTAAGCTATTTAGGTTTTGTCCTAGCAAATTGATACTTCCAGAAGTTGGTTGCCAAATTTTCAGGATAAGCTTTGCTATAGTACTTTTTCCGCTTCCACTTTCACCTATCAAGCCGAGTATGTCACCTTGATTTAGCTCAAGGTTAATGTCGTGTAAGACTTTAGTTTCTTGTCTTTTGAAGAGTGAACTTTTATAATGAGACTTTTCTATATTATTAAGTTGAAGTACTACTTCAGAGCTTTCTTCTTGTTTTGATA
>JBMYYN010000229.1:0-4064 GCA_049609445.1 Bacteroidia bacterium
AACCTATATGCAGATGGAATTACTACGAGTGGTTCTGACGAAAACACCATTTTTTTGGAGTTTCGAAAATATAAAGCATTAAAGGACTATTACGCTTATGGTGTGAAGCAGCAATTCGAAAGTGAAACTGATGCAACAAAAAAAGCCGAATTGAAAAAGAAAATTGAGGCGATGAGTGAAGAAATATCCGAAAAGAAAAAATCAATTATAGATTCTTATCCAAATAGCTTTGTTTCTAAACTTTTCAATTTGGACATAGAAGTGCCTATGGTCAAAGTTCCAACTGGTTTGGAAGGAGAATCCGCCAGAATGTACAAGTATGTATGGATACGCAATCACTTCTTCGACAATGTAGATTTTACTGAAGTAGGGTTGTTACGTACATCTTCCTTAGTGCCTAAGATTCATTCTTATTTTGATAAGTATGGGCCCAGAGATATAGATACTGCTATTGCCATGGCAGATAAGCTCTTGAGTAAAATAGAATCTGAAGCTGGTCTAGAGACTTATAAGACAGCAGTTCATGCTGTTACTACTTATTTCGAAAGGTCAAAAAGAATGTGCTATGATAAAGGATTATGGCATATGGCGAGTAATTATTTTTGTAAAGGCAAAGCTACTTGGGCAAGTGCAGACCATATAGCAAAGACATGTGCGTTTAGCAAGCAAAAAAATGCTACGCTGTGCGGCAGGAAAGTGCCGGACATCAATATGCCGGACACATCCTTTGATACGAGAAGTAGGCTTTATGATGTTGACAAAGCTGTAACTGTGCTGATATTTTGGGACATTGACTGTCTACATTGTACTATGGAAATGCCACAGATTAGTGCTACCTACGATACATTGGACAAAACAAATTTTGAGGTTTATGCGGTTTACACCAAGAAGGATTATGCAGGGTGGAAGAAACGCGTAGCTAAGGAAAAGTTTAATTTTATAAATGTGGCCAACGTGCACGAGGACGATAGCTATAATGACGAGTACAACATCGTGGCACTTCCAGCCATATTTGTCCTGGACAAGGATAAAAACATCGTATTTAAGGATATATCTGCTAGCGACATACCTCGTATAGTAGACTACCTTGTAAAGGAGCAGGAATAACCCTTAAAATGAGCTTACCCCATAAATAGGTGGCGAGCGTTTGAACTAAATAGTTTCACCGCTATAGCAAGAAGAATAATTCCAAAAACTTTGTTCAAAATCTTGGTTCCCACTGGGCCGATAATTCGCTGAATGTGATCTACGGAGCGAAGCACACCAAAAATAACTATCATATTAAGTAAGATTGCTATAGTAATATTTAGTGTAGCATACTCTGCTCTGATGGAAATAATAGTTGTGAGTGAGCCTGCACCAGCTAACAAAGGAAAAGCTAAAGGCACAACCGAAGCTGTAGCCGTATCAGCATCATCTTCTTTAAAAAGCTCTATTCCGAGGATCATTTCAAAGGCTATAAATGCCATGATAATACTTCCCGCTACAGCAAAAGAATCTACATCTACACCTATGAAACCAAGCATCCTTTCTCCAAGAAAAAGAAAACTAATCATAATGATAGCGGTAACTATAGTGGCTAAACCTGGTCTAATTGGAGTTTTTTCCTTGATAGCTATAATCAATGGAATAGCTCCAATAATATCAATGACTGCGAAGAGTACTAAAAATGCAGAAAGAATTTCGTTTAAGTTCATGGGCTCCTAAAAAGCCGCAAATGTCGTCTTTCTTTTTAAGGATAGCTATACAGGTTTGAAACCTTCAAAAGCTTGTTTACAATTGTTGCAGTAATGAAGACTTCTACAAAGAGTTGGTCCAAATGGACTCTTCATGGATGTTTCTTCACTGTCACAATAAGGACATTTGGTAGCTTCTAATAACTCCATAGAAATGTTGGAGCAGTTACGAGCAGGAGGAGCGAGGCCATGTTTTTTTATTGCTGCATGACCTTCCTCACTTATTAAATCTGTAGTCCAGGTAGTTTCAAAACTTGTTTCCACGGTGATTTTACCGAGGTCAGGATAGTTAGAAAGGTGATTTATCACCATGTCTTCCATCAGTCTCAAGGCAGGACAGCCAGCAAAAGTAGGTGTAAGCGTTACGTGCACATCATTGTTTTCTTTGATGTCGACCCCTGTGACTATACCCAAATCCACAATGGAAATAGTGGGTATCTCAGGATCTTTCACCTGCTTAAGTTCGGTTCTAATAAATTCTTCAGTTATCACGATATGGGCACTAGTGGTTACCAGTCTGCACTTGGGTCTATTGCGTACACTTCTGTCATTTCAGAAAGAAGTGGCTGTAGATGTTTGGTATGTGTACCAGTTCTACCTCCATGGCAAGGCTTCCATGTATCTTCTGCAGGAACCTTTAGGTTGCTTTTTTCCAGTAGTGGAACTACTACGTCAAGCCACATAGCTTTCAAGGCTTCTTCTCCCATAAATATTTTTTCAGAGATCAAAATATCTTCAGCTGTTCCTGGTTCGAATATCCCAAGAGCAATGCTCCAGTACTTGTCCAATGCAGCTTGCATTTTGCCGTGACTTTCTTCTGTACCTGTTCCAAGTTGGTGCACCCATGTATTGGCGTGCATAGTATGATATTTGATTTCACCATGAAACTTCTTTGCTACCTGAGCGAGAGGTTGATAACTAGAGTTTTTTAAATCTTCAAATCTGAGATACTCTGCAAAATCAAAAAGAAAGTGTCTGAGAAGACTAAAATCATATCCTCCTATCGGTAGTTCTACGAGATGGCAATTGTGAAATTGCTCTGCATTACGGGTAAATGCTACAGTGTCAGCATCTGCTTCACCGAGTTGGTTGAGTAAGTTATAAATGTGCTCACTTTGACCCATTTTGTCCTGAGCCATACTACTGAATGCGATATCTTCTTCTAGAATTGGGCCTAAGCCATTCCATTCACTATTTCTATGTCCAATGATGAGTTGGTCGTCAGCTATCTTATATAGTAGTTCCTTAAGTGCGTCTATACTGTTCATGTTCTATATTCTTTGTGTTCTTCTAGTTTTTGTTTTATACCTCGTCAGTAGCTTTCATACCTCGCTCTTTGAAAGCTTGTATACGATCCATCACCTTGTATGCAGCAGGGTTTCTGTACATCTTTTCTGGAGCCGTATAGAAGATGTCATCGTCCGAGTATTCTGTAGCAGTAATACAACTACTAGGAGCTACCCAAAGGTTAGATGTTACCTCTCTACGTGCATATTGTTCCTTAGCATATAGCAATGCTAAGTCAGCGTTTGGAGCATGCACGATTCCGACATGTTGATGCTGAGCTCCTCTTTTCTTTTGGTGAAAAACTTCATATGTCTGAAAGTGTATTAAGCCATCCATTGAAGAGTTATCTCCAGTGGTAAGGTTATCAACTCTTGCTATTCTTGGGTCTAGTGAGTCCACTACTTTATTATCTTCTGTTGCCATTTTTTATTGTTGTCTTCTATTGTTAGTATATATACTCCTCTTGGGAGGTGATTTAATGCGATTTTGTTTTTTCCATTAGTTGCATGACCATTAGCCACTATTTGACCATTCATGTTACTGATCTTGTATTGACCACCTTCGCAATTGAAGTTGATATGGTTTTCAAATGGGATAGGGTACACTGTGATATTCTCGAAGCTACCGTCATTAGTAGAAACGGTATTTCTAAGTTCGTTTGTAAACTCTAATTCATCCAAATACAATGTCGTCCCTAAATTACTAGTTTGATTATTGTTTGCAGACACCAGACGAAGTGTCGCTGCATCAGGAGTCAGAGGAAGATAGTACGTCACAGGGATAGAAAAGAATGTCCATTCATCTTTTGTATCTCCGAACTTGATGCTTCCTTCACCGAGAGCATTTCCCAGTAAGAACACATTAAATGCTACCTCTGCGGTATCGTTTCCTTGTTGATCAAACTTATAATAACCTTGTAGAAACTTGTATTGCTGATTGATAGAAAAAGCAGGAGTCCATCCATGTGTGACGGTATCACCTGTAAAACAGTAACCTTCTCCAATGTCGGTTCCCCAACTTTGAAAATTACTTATTTTTAAG
>JBMYYN010000230.1:0-4043 GCA_049609445.1 Bacteroidia bacterium
AGATAGAGACAGATGGGCCACACATGTTCATCCTTTTTCAGAGGTAGTTTACCCTGAGATTTACCCCGGAGTAGATTTTGAAATATCTGGCCAAGATGCAATCAAATATCAGTGGGTCATTAAAAAACCAACTACAGATAACATCAACAAAATTAAAATTCAAGTTAATGGAGCTTCTAGCATAGAGATTGTAGAAAAAAAGCTTGTTATCAAAACTAGCTGTGGAGACCTCGTTGACGATGTGCCTTTTGCTTACCAAATTATTGATAATGAAATCATAGCTATAGAAGCGAGTTATAGACTTAGTGGCACCGTAGTCACCTACGCCATTGAAGGAAAAATAAATGAATCACACCCACTGATAATAGACCCCAAACTAATATTCTCAACATACTCAGGCTCTGTTGGAGACAATTTTGGCTACACGGCGACCTATGATTCAAGAGGAAACCTCTATGCCGGTGGAATCGTAGATACTCGAGGGCCATATCCTGTCACATCAGGTGCAATAGACCAATCTTGGAACGGTGGCACTGGTAGTGCTCCTGCTGGACTAGCATGTGATGTAGCCATAAGTAAGTATGACAGTGCTGGAAGTAAACTTTTATGGGCGACATACCTCGGAGGAGAAAAAGATGAATACCCCCATAGCTTAGTTGCAGACAAAAACGACAATTTACTGATTTTAGGGACTACATATTCTACAGATTACCCGTTTACACTGACAGGATATGACACTAGTCACGCTGGGCAAACTGACATATATGTTTCCAAAATATCTCCAGACGGAACGATTCTAATTGGCTCCACCTTTATCGGAGGAAATCTCAGAGATGGACTTACGCTCAACTTAACTAATCAATACCAAACTGAGGACCTAAAGTACAACTACTCTGACGACTATAGAGGTGATATCATTACGGATGAAAACGGAAATATTTTTGTAGCAACAACTGCACGATCCAAAAACCTGCCTTTAGTCAATGAGACACAAAGCACCAACAAAGGTTCTTTAGACGGTTACATCTTTGAACTTTCACCTGACTGCTCAAAACTTAATTGGGCAACTTATTTAGGAGGTGTGAAACAGGACGCTTTTTATAGTATAAAGTTAGATCGGTTTAATAGAATAATTGTTGGTGGAGGGACTGCTAGTACTGATCTGCCGTCTTCCGACTCTATATACGCTAAGGACAACAAAGGTGATGTGGATGGAGTAATTGCTGTTTTTGACAAAACATCAAAAGTACTGAAAGGACTAACATATTGGGGAACAACAAGTTATGATCAAATCTACTTTATAGATACAGATATTCAAGGCCGAATATATGCAACAGGGCAAAGCGAAGGAAACATCCAGAAAACGAACGACACCTATGGCGAATCCGGAAAAGGCCAATTTATATTCCGAATAGATTCTTCTCTAAAAACGATAGACCTACAAACTACATTTGGAAACACTATTCAGAAGCCAAATCTCACACCAAGTGCTTTTCTTGTGGATGTATGCGAGCATGTATACTTTTCTGGGTGGGGATCAAATGTGGACCCGAGTTTTCACCCGGGCAATACGCTCAACATGCCTATCACTATAGATGCAGAACAAAAAACCACCGATGGAAACGATTTCTATGTAATAGTTTTTGATAAGGATGTCCAAGGGCTATTGTATTCCACATATTTTGGTGGAGATGTCACGGACGACCATGTAGATGGAGGCACAAGCAGGTTTGACAAAAAAGGTGTAATCTATCAAAGTGTTTGTAGTAGCTGTCCACCGTCAAACGACGGACAGAACTCTCAGGTCAGCGATTTTCCAACTTCCTCTGGAGCTGCCTTCGAGACTAATCCCAGTGTACGCTGTAGCAATGCCTCGTTCAAAATTGATCTACAAATCAAAACTGCAGTAATCGCAGATTTCATACCGAGCCCTACTCGAGGATGCGGACCACTAGAAGTCAAGTTTACCAATTATAGTGTACTCGGCGACTCGCTTATATGGGATTTTGGTGATGGTACTACATCTGATGAAATCCATCCTGTACACATCTTTGATGAACCTGGTATATACACAATCACACTTACTGTCATAGACAGCAACACGTGCAATGTTTCATCTGAATACAAACGTAAGATAGAAGTTGTAGCTCAAGCTATTGCAGATTTCGAAGTCAGCTTCAACGGATGTGAAAATGAGTTAACTATAGAAAACAAATCAAAAAATGGTTTTGACTTTACCTGGGATTTTGGAGATGGAGATTCATCATCACAGGAAAACCCAGAGCATGAATATTCTACCGCAGGTGATTTTACAATATCTCTTTTTGTAAACAAAGGGACATTGTGCGAAGACGAACATGTTGAGAATGTTTCTGTAACGGAAAAAGCTATACCAGAGCTGTTCCTTTACAACGTATTCACACCAAATGAAGATGGGATAAATGACTGCTTCCAATTTGACGGAAAACTCCTTGATTGTCAAGATTTCAAATGGAAGATATACAATCGTTGGGGAGAGCAAATCTTTAAAACTGAAGATCCATACTCATGCTGGAATGGACGCGTAAACAATCAAGGAAACCTTGTCCCTGAAGGCACTTATTTTTACCTTTTGTGGTATGGTGATAAATCCACAACACCTATCTCAGGTCAGGTACAGGTAGTTTATTAATTCATCTTAATTTTCACCTATTTTTTTGTAAGTTTGAACATAAGTCTAAACACTACTAATATTGATTTTTCAAATTACTACCGCCATGAAAAAAATTATACCTTTCACATTATTTCTAATTGTCTGTTTTTCAGCTTATCTAGCCTCTTATCAAAGTACAAAAGATATAGACATAACGACTCCAACAGTCAAACTTGACAAATACACGCGTGCCGATTTAGCCATTCAACAAGAATTTGAGATGACGAAAGATCCTCAAACGGGTGAAGTCCCAAGAGAAAGACTCTGGAAGGCACGAGAATACATTAGAACTATGCAAGGTATGAAAGGCAAAGCAGCCATCTCTGGAATCACTTGGAGCGAAAGAGGCCCAAGTAATGTTTCAGGAAGAACACGTACGGTAATGTTCGACCCTAATGACCCTTCAGGTAAAAGAGTTTTTGCAGGAAGTGTAGGTGGAGGATTATGGGTTACGGATGATATTTATGCCGCAACTACATCTTGGACCAACGTAGATGAATTCTTAGACAATATGGCAATTACATCCATTGCTCACGACCCTAGCAATTCTGACATTATGTATTTCGGTACCGGTGAAGGCTTCTTCAACATTGATGCTATCCGTGGAGATGGTATCTTCAAAAGTACCGATGGCGGAGATTCTTGGACACAGCTATCTAGTTCATCCGCATATTCCTATGTTCAAAAACTAGCTATTGACTCTTCAGGTAACATATATGCTGCAACTTTGAATTCAGGCGTAGTAAAATCCACAGATGGTGGTGTAAGTTGGAGTACCGTACTTTCTAGCACTATCCCTGGGTCTGGAACAAACTCGAGTTATAATAGAGCATCAGACGTCGAAATTGCAAGCAATGGGGATATATATGTTTCTATGGGAATTTTCATATCAGATGGTATTTATAAAAGTACGGACGACGGCACAACTTGGTCAAAAGTCTATACTCCTACATCTGAGGAGAGAATTGAAATCGCATGTGCACCAACAGATTCCAACTATATTTATGCTCTTTCTCAAGATGCAAGTGTGAATGATGCTGAGAATTTTTTACGATCCACAAATGGAGGTACTTCATGGGACACCCTTTCTCCTCCGAGTAGTTTTAGTGCCCAAACGTGGTACAATATAGGTTTAAGTGTAGATCCGAATGATGAAACCAACGTATTTGTGGGTGGACTTGATTTATGGAAATCTACCAATTCTGGAGGCTCATTTAGTAAAGTGTCATACTGGAGTGGATCTCCATACGTTCACGCAGATCACCATTCTATTGTTTTCGCTCAAGGAAGCTCGGACACCATACTATTTGGAAATGACGGAGGAGTGTTCTTAACTACAAATGGCTCATCA
>JBMYYN010000231.1:0-4038 GCA_049609445.1 Bacteroidia bacterium
AGCGAGCGAAACACAATACTTGTGGTAGGATTCTGTGCTCAGAATACTCTAGGTCGAAGAATTAGAGATGGAGCAGATAAGGTCAAGATTTTCGGAGTAGAGAAGGAAGTGAAGGCTAATGTAGTAGTGATGGACAGTTTCAGTGCACACGGCGACCAGCAGGAGATGATAGATTTCTTGCAGTGTCAGGATAAGAAAAAGCTCAAGAAAATTTTCTTAGTGCACGGAGAGATTGATCGTCAGACGGTATTCAAAGAAGCTATATTGTCAGATGGATTCCGTAAAGTCGAGATTCCTGTATTGGATCAGGTGTATAACCTGGATTAAGGAGTAAATACGGGTTGTTGACCTAGTACATCTTTTACGATTCGCTTGATTTTCATGCGATACACAGGAATTTTTATTCCGTAGTGTTTGCAGAGACGCTTTATTTCGGAGTCGATTAGCTCTTGTGAGTATCTCAGGCTGAAATGACCGAGGATAAGTTTTTCTACTTTTATATTGGCTACCATTTCGAGCACCTCCTCTAGACTACTGTGTTTGTTTCTCGCGTTGACGAGTAGTTTCTCACCTTGACTATCTATGAAGGTGGCTTCGTGTATCAGAATGTTACTATTGTCAAATCTAGAATAGTCATCTACAGGTGTATCTCCAGAGTATGTAATGAGCGGTGACAAAATTTCGTGCATCAGACTATCACGTCCTTCTTGATTTATTTTGGACTTTATTTCTTCTTGAGAAAGACTGTGGAACTCTTCTTTCAGCTTTTTTTTGCATTCATACACTTTGTAGCTCAAGCTTTTGACAATGCCATGCGGTGCTGGGATATGCTCATTTCTTTGTGTCTCAATCAGCAAGTCATTTCGGAGATAGATACGTTGACCATTGTCGACAGGTTGCCATTCAGAACGCGGTTTGTCAGGGTCAAATTTTTTAGAAAAATTTTCTAAAGCCAGAAATGATCCCGCATCTTTCGGATAGTATACTTGAACCTTATCATTCAGTGGATTGATCCGGTAGAGAGAGGAAAGGTGATCTCGGTCTGCGTGACTTACAAATGCATGTTTAACCTTTCCAATCTTTTGGTTTATACCCAAAATCATTCCATCTCCAGCATCAAACAATAGGCCTAGTTCTTCGATAAAGTACCAAGAAGAAAAAAGAGCTGTAGAGTGACCGGTAATGGTGAGATTCATAGAACAAATGTAGTCTGATTGTGGATGCTTCTAGATGTCTTTATTTGAAATACTGTTTCATTGGTTCGAAATAGTTGTCTACCCAACCTTGTTTGTACTGCATACCATGCTCTGGGAGATTTGTATGTGTGATGGAGATAGTTGTTATTCCTTTTTTCTCAATAAAATTAATCTCCAATATTGAATCCTCCTCATCTGGAGTGAATTCAACGGTTCTCCATTTTTGTGTGATTTGCTGATTTTTTATTAATGAAATATTGCTGCCTGAGATGTAGTCATCCCAAGCTGTAAATGAGCCATTGATCTCTGAAGATACTTTGGCCTCGCCTCCAGTCATAAGGGTGTGCTGACGACTATCGAGCCAAGCTCGGAATAGCTTTTCAGCGGAGCAATTTAGAGTGGTAGAAACAGTGAATTCCATATGCCGAAGATAGTCATAGTTGTCGTGATATTTGTAACCTTCTGATTTGTTAATGCGTACACTATGTATGTTAATGAAATTGATGCTTCCATTGTTTCTCGCACTTTCTGGATTTGCTCAGACGAATAAATATCTGGTTTTGGAGCACCGTCACAAACAAAAAGAGGTGGTTATAGCGGAAGGGGAGGTGGTAATAATAAAGACATTCAAAGGAGAACGGATCTCTGGAAGAATGACCGTACTTTCCGAAGCATTGATACGTGTAAAACATAAAGTGGTCCCGCTTACTAATGTGCAATATGTAGGTAGACGAAATCAGAAAATTCTAAGGATTGCATCATTGGTTGTGTCTACAGGAGCTAATCTGTTGCTTTATGGGATCTCAGAAGATTTGAGAGACGGATGGGGGACACTAAGTGAAAATCACAAGGCCAGTGTACCTATGCTCGCTGTGGGAATTCCATTTCTCACGATGACCTACAAACGGACATCAAAAAACTGGAAATACAAAGGTGAGTTAGGTACTTGGTGACGTTAAAATTTATCTCCTTTAAAATACAAAACGGCGGAGAGTATAGGCAAGACAATAGCCGCACATGCCAAGATTAACTTAACGCCAATCAGGATTAAGGTAGAGCCAAATTGATGTTTCATATTCCCTTCCATGTTGTAGTTAGAAGTGATGTGAACCCAATACCATAAGAAGCCGCATATAATCCCTAAAGCCAAGATTAAGAGGACTTTTAGGTTATGCTTTCTGTTCTCTGAAATTTTCAATAAATCTACCCTCTCATCAGTGCTTCTATCTCTTCTACTTCGATAGGCATACCTGCTTCATCCATCATATCGAGTGGTCCGTCTTCTGTGATAAGTATCTGATTTTCGATACGGACACCGATTCCTTCCTCAGCAATGTAGATTCCCGGCTCACAGCTGAATACCATTCCTGCTGTCATAGGCTCATATCGCATACCACTGTCGTGTACATCTATACCTAGGAAGTGACTGGTGCCATGCATGAAGTATTTTTTCAGTGCAGGCCAAGCAGGATCTTGATTTTTGATATCTTCATCTGTTAAAAGACCTAGGCCTTTTAGCTCTTCTTGCATCAGTAGTTCTACTTCTTTTTGGTACTCCATGAGCATCGTACCTGGAACTAGCTTTTTGCGAGCCTCTTTCATCACTCGTAGAGTCGCGTTGTATACATCTTTTTGACGTTCCGTGAACTTTCCGTTTGCAGGAACACATCGCGTCATATCACTTGCGTAGTTGGCATAATCTACTCCGCAGTCTACAAGTATCAAATCTCCATCCTTCACTTCATCTTTATTTTCTATATAGTGAAGCGTGCATGCATTTTTACCTGCAGCCACTATCGGCTCAAAACTGAACCCATTAGCTCTATTGCTCAAAAATGTATGAGCAAGATTTGCTTCGATTTCGTACTCACCCATTCCTGGTTTGGTAGTTTCGAGTATTCGTAGAAGTCCTTTTTTTGAAATCTGTACAGCCTCTCTCATTACCTCAAGTTCATACTCAGTCTTTACGCCACGTAAACGTTGTAGTATTTTTCCAGCACGTTTGTAGGTATGCATAGGATATAGCTCTTGCATTTCTTTTGCAAAATCTAGAGCCTTTGTAGGTGACTTAGGACTGAAACGGTCGTTTTCGTTCAATGGTAAGTATACATTGTCTGCCATATTGATAACCTGACGGAGCTGCTGCATATAGTCATGATTCCAAAATACAGATTCGATACCACTCGTAGCAGTCGCATCTTCTTTGGTATATTTATATCCATCCCATACCGCTATTTTTTCATTAGTCTCTACCAAGAAAAGACATTCTCTGTATGCAGGAATCGGACAATCAGGGAAGAGTACGAGTACACTGTCCTCTTGATCTATACCACTAGCCCAAAAAATATCAGAGTTTTGCTTGAACTTATATACAGCATCACCATTCCAACTGTACTGGTAGTTGCTATGGAATATAGCTATACTATTTGGCTCCATTTGAGCAACAAAACGTTTCCTATTTTCTATAAATATCTGACTGTTTAATCTTGGGTACTTCATTTCGGACAAATTTAGCGAAACCCCTAAGATTACCGAATAGCTAGGCTTGAAAAGTTAATGTACCGTCTAGAAGATTTGAAACATCACAGGAATACGATATCTCATATTGACAGGAAATCCATTAACGGTCGCTGGATTCCAGATGTAGGAAGTAGCATTAATAACTCTGATTGCTTCAGCTTCCAAATAAATGCTGTGCTCATTGGAATTAACTACTTCAAACTTCTCAGTTTTCCCAATTGAGTTTACAACGAATTGAACAATCACAGTGCCTTGCTCATTGTTTTCTAAAGCTGTTTTTGGATAGACAGTATTCTGAGCGAGGAACTTTTTTAACCCTATC
>JBMYYN010000232.1:0-4033 GCA_049609445.1 Bacteroidia bacterium
ATCTCCAAAGACAGGGGCTTATTCATTTAGAGAAGAGATGATGCCTACAGAGTCTGTTAAGCAGGCTTTATCTAAGTAATCTTCGAAAAAATATTTTAATATTGAAAAGCTTCCTACATTTGATGGGAAGCTTTTTTTGTATACAGGTTTATGGGATTATTAGATTTTTTTAAGAAAAAACCAACTGAAGAACAGAAAGTCAAACTAGATGAGGGTTTAGAAAAAACCAAAGACTCATTTTTTAGTAAGATTTCAAAAGTTGTCGTTGGTAAGAGTAAAATAGATGATGACTTCTTAGATGAGTTAGAAGAAGTATTGATCTCTTCAGATGTTGGTGTAGAGACCACCGTAAAAATCATAGATAGGATAGAGAAGAGGGTTTCAAAAGATAAGTTTATTGGTGAGACGGAACTAAATGCAATGCTTAAAGAAGAGATGTCTGGTCTTCTTGCAAAAAGTGGTGGAACTATTGAGTCTCGAGATACAAAGCCATATGTGATTATGGTTGTAGGTGTCAATGGTGTAGGTAAGACTACGACAATAGGGAAGCTTTCAAATATGTTTAAAGAGCAAGGTCTTAAAGTGGTTCTAGGTGCAGCAGATACATTTAGAGCAGCAGCAGTAGATCAAATTAAGATTTGGGGAGATAGAGTAGGAGTAGAAGTAGTGTCTAAGGGAATGAATACGGACCCTGCCGCTGTAGCTTTTGAAGCAGTGAAGTATGGAGCAGATAATGATGCAGATGTTGTCATCATAGATACGGCAGGAAGATTACACAACAAAGTAAATCTTATGAATGAACTTTCTAAAATAAAACGTGTTATGGATAAGCAGGTCGAAGGAGCACCTCATGAAGTATTACTTGTACTAGATGCTTCCACTGGACAAAATGCATTTGAACAAGCTAAACAGTTTACTGCGGCGACTGAAGTTACATCACTTGCTCTTACCAAATTGGATGGTACTGCAAAAGGTGGAGTGGTCATTGGTATTAGTGATCAGTTTAGTATACCAGTAAAGTATATTGGTGTAGGTGAACAAATGAATGACTTACAGATTTTTGATGGAAAGACCTTTGTTGAAACACTTTTTTCATAAAAACTAAATGAAAACAAAATCATACAAACCCAATAAGGTGTCCATAGTGACACTCGGATGTTCTAAAAACACTGTAGACTCAGAGGTGATTCAGGCTCAATTAGAAAATGGGAATGTTAATACTGTTCATGAAGATGTAGAAGGAGCAGACACTATTATTGTAAATACTTGTGGCTTTATTGATAACGCGAAGCAAGAGAGTATAGATACGATTCTTGAATTTGCAGAAGCTAAAAAACAAGGGGAGATTGAGCAATTGATAGTCACTGGTTGCCTCTCTGAAAGATATAAGGCAGATTTGTCACCGGAGATACCTGAAGTAGATAAGTGGTATGGGACATTTGAACTTCCACAGTTGCTTAATAAAGTAGGAGTGGATTATAAAAAAGAACTGTTAGGTGAAAGAAAGTCATCAGTTTCCAACCATTATGCCTATATGAAAATTTCTGAAGGGTGTGACCGTCCATGTTCATTTTGTGCTATACCTCTGATGAGAGGGAAGCACGTTTCAAGGTCTATGGATGATTTAGTTTTAGAGGCTAAGAATCTAGTCAAGAATGGGGTGAAGGAAATAATGCTCATCGCCCAAGATTCTACCTATTATGGAATAGATCTGTATGGAGAAAGAAGGCTCCATGAGCTCATGGATAGACTAAGTGATGTCGAAGGTCTTGAGTGGATTAGATTACACTATGCATATCCTTCGAAGTTTCCTTATGAGGTTTTGCCAATAATAAACAGTAAGCCAAATATTTGTAAGTATTTGGATATTCCTATACAGCATATAAGTGATAATGTTTTGAAGTCCATGCGACGTGGAATTTCAAAACGACGCACAGAAGAAGTGTTGGATAGAATAAAGTCAGAGGTTGATGGTATAGCATTACGTACGACTTTATTGGTAGGTCATCCAGGAGAGTACGAACAAGATTTTGAAGAGTTAAAAGATTTTGTTCAGAGATATGAGTTTAATCGATTGGGAGTTTTTACATACTCACATGAGGGAGGCACTCATGCAGGGACTTTAGAAGATCACGTCTCCGAAGAGCTAAAGGCACAAAGAGCAGAAGATATAATGGCAATTCAGCATGATATTTCATTGGCCAATAATCAAAAGCTAGTCGGAACAGATCAGAAGGTGCTGATAGATAGAATTGAGGGAAACTTTTACATGGGAAGAACTCAATTTGATTCACCTGAAGTAGACAATGAAGTTCTTATATCGCTAGATCATGGGTACTATCGTGTTGGTGATTTTGTAAATACAAAAATAATTGAGGCTGAAGCATTTGATTTAATAGCCTCTCCATATAAATAGGGTATGACTAACGTCCAAATAGATAAATCTAAGACGTTTTTCAATAGTCAATTTCTAGAGGATTACTATTCAGGTAAGTTAGATAGCTTGATGTCATTTGAGCCCAATATTAAAGGGGTGAAAGATGCGTTAAAGTATCGTTCTCATTTTCCAAATGAAAGACGAATTCAATTAGTCAATGTGCTCGAAGAGCAGTATCATGAAAGCGGAATAGATGTTTCTACTGGTTTGGTAGGAGATAATATTCGTTCGCTTATAAGCGATAAATCATTTACCGTTACAACAGGTCAACAAATACACATCGGGCTTGGACCTTTGTATGTTTATTACAAGATTCTTGATACGCTGGCCATAGTTAATGAATTGAAAGAGGAGTATGATGGATTTAATTTTGTTCCGGTTTTTTGGATGGCTACTGAAGACCATGATTTAGAAGAAATCAGAACAATTCCCTTGTTTGGCAACAAATACACATGGGAAACTGACCAAGGTGGAGCAGTCGGAAGAATGTCAACCAAAGGAGTCAAAAAGGTATTTGAAGATATAGAAGCAAACGTTAGGTTAGATTCTGATATGCAAGAGTTCATTTTAAGATGTAAAGATATATACAGTACCTCAGTGAATCTTTCCATAGCGTTCAGAAGGTTACTTCATTCGTATTTTGTAGAGTCTGGTTTAGTTATCATCGATGGAGATAGTAAAGGGTTAAAGGAGAGTTTTATTCCTGTTCTAGAGGATGAATTAGCAGGGAATAACCATTCAGCACTTGAAGAAACTACAGAAAGATTGGAGTCTTATGGACACAAAAGACAAGTTGTTGTTAGAGAGACCAATTTATTTAAGCTCTCGGAAGGGGAGAGGACTAAAGTCCAAAATGTTGAGCCTAAGGAGGCTTCAGAATTAATAGAGGATATTGTAAATCTTAGCCCAAATGCTTTATTGAGACCACTTTACCAAGAATGGGTCTTGCCCAATTTAGCGTATGTGGGAGGTCAAGCTGAAGTGAAGTATTGGATGCAATTAAAAGGGTTGTTTCTGAACTATAACATGGAATTGCCTGTTATTCATAACCGGAGCTCTCTAATTTCTATCCCGGAAAAGATGACAAAAAAAATTGAGGTTGATAGTTGGGACATCTTCTTTCAATCGCAAGACGAAGTGCTCTCATACTTTGATGAGGAGTTAAAAAAGGCGAAGGAGAGTTTAGAAGAAAAATTTGATCAGATAAAGAAGGCTATGGATTTGTATTCAAGTGATGTTGAGACAACATTAAATGGATTTTCAGTGCACTCCAAGATGGGCAAATTGTGGTCAAACATGCTGAATACTAAGGGTTTAGTTGATTCGGAATTTTTGAAGCATTCAACAAATAGTAGTTCAAGCAAGAGAGCCTTGAAACTGCAAGGTAAGTATTTTCAAAATGACCTAATTCAAGAGAGGACGGAGCATATTATTGGTCACCTAGGGTTGTTCTTATGTCTGGAGGAATTGAGAGCTGAATGCTTTGGGTTTAAAAATGTCCAAAAAATAGCAATAGTATTTACATAAACCTTTTGTCTGTCAGACAATTTAGGTTAATTTTGTAGCTTATATTATAATTAAAACAAGCAACTAAGA
>JBMYYN010000233.1:0-4025 GCA_049609445.1 Bacteroidia bacterium
CAAGGTAAATCTGTAGAAGGGGTTAAAATATACTCTCCTGCAATTCCCCTAACAGACTTAACTAATGACTTAGGAAATTCGGAAATGGTAATTGCTATTAACAATGTGTCCAGCCTCCGTAAAAAAATAATAATCGAAAATTGTATAAAGCACAACATTGCTGTAAAAACTATTCCTCCTGTGGAAGCTTGGATTAATGGAGAATTTAATCCAAGAAGTGTAAAATCTGTACGAATTGAGGATTTGCTAGAGAGGGAACCTATCAAGCTCAGTAAAGTTAAAATCAGTAAAGAGCTGAAAGGCCAAGTAATACTGATTACAGGTGCTGCAGGTTCGATAGGAAGTGAAATAGCAAGACAATGTCTAAGCTTCGAACCAAAGACCCTAGTACTGCTTGACCAAGGTGAGACACCACTTTACGAAATAGAGAATGAACTAAACAGTCAAAACAATATTGAGATAGTCATAGCTGATGTATGCAATACCTCAAGAATGGAAAGAGTGTTCGAGTTTTTCAAACCGGCCTATGTTTTTCATGCCGCGGCTTACAAGCACGTTCCTCTTATGGAAAACAATCCGTATGAGGCCATAAACACCAATGTTTTTGGAACTCAGAATGTTGCCAATTTATCGGTAAAGTTTGGAGTCAAAAAATTTGTCTTTGTAAGTACAGATAAAGCTGTAAACCCCACTAACATAATGGGTGCCTCTAAGCGTATTGCGGAGATTTATGTCCAGTCACTGAATGCTAAGTTAAGGTTAGACTCTGACAACCATACGAAGTTTGTTACTACAAGATTTGGAAACGTACTAGGAAGTAATGGTTCAGTCATTCCTCTTTTCAAAAAACAAATAGAAAATGGAGGTCCAGTAACAGTAACACACGAAGAAATCACAAGATACTTCATGACCATTCCAGAAGCCTGCCAACTTGTTTTAGAGGCCGGTGTAATGGGATCTGGAGGAGAAATCTATATTTTCGACATGGGTAAATCTGTCCGTATTGTAGACCTCGCTAGAAAAATGATAAAACTCTCTGGACTCAGAGAAGGAAGCGATATCTTAATCAAGTTTACTGGTCTACGCCCTGGCGAAAAACTCAAGGAGGAACTTCTTGGAGATAAAGAAAATACAGTAGGAACTCATAACCCTAAAATAATGGTAGCTAAGGTACCAGAGTATAACTATCTTGAGGTTAACGCATTGATCAATGACTTATACCAAAACAAGGACAATCTTCAAAACAAAATGCTTGTTAAAACTATGAAGGAAATTGTACCGGAATATATCAGCAACAATTCCATCTACGAGGAGTTGGATAAAGGCTTTATAAAATCATAAAGCAGCAGGTTTCCAGATTCTTCTTTCGTTAGCAATGGAATCTACTATTTCACCTATCTCTTCAAGTTCTTTGGGTGCTGTATTATTTTGAAAACGAACATTCAACACATCACCTTCTTGAGTCGTAATAGATAGTTCCGTCCATGGAAAATCTGAAAATCCAGAGTCATAAGTATCGTCATATGACTTCTTGCTAACTTTTGTAAGCAATTCATTTAGTTTGGTCAATCTAGCCTCATCAATGTTGCTCGCGTATGCACCTTCTCTCAACTTCATAAATTTAACAACCTCAAGGTTTGCATCACCAGAACCGTTAATTACAATTTTATAGACAGGGCACTCGCCGAAGCACGGTGTTTTCTTAACGCTTAGTTGCCAATCTAGGATTTCCTGCTTGACGCTTTCAGAATTGGTCTTGCACGAAACAAAAAACGCTGCAAAAAGCAGCGTTAATGATATTAATATTTTATTGCTCATTATCTTAAATCTATTTCTATCACCCCAGGCTTATCTTTAGGATTGAATCTGAAGTAACCATCGTTGATAGCGACATTAGGCGAAAACTTCTGAATAAGGTATGTGGTCACTAGCCCGTTCTTACTATATACAGACATCTCTTTTATCTTATTAGCTATTTTATCTATTCCTAGTTTTACTTTGAAATAGCCTTTGTTTTTATCTGTAGGAGTCATCTCTATAACATCCATAGAAACTCCTCCTTTGTTCACCTGACCTCCGTACTTGTGCACGAAGCCTTTCTCATAAATAGTAAAAATCTCTGATGGATTGATATCCATTGATTTAGGGTCAAACTTTGAGATCTGAACTTCGTTTGCATCTTCTAAATACGTCCAAATAGTCTTTCCGTCACAGAAGATTTCTTGACCAGACATATTCACTCTAAATTTCTTCCCTTTTTGATACAACACGCCACTTTGCTTTACTGAAGTGTTCGTTTGCTTGTTCTTTATATTCACAGTAAACGTAGCCTTTATAGACTTGTACGTTTTATATGTTTTACTTAGTTTGCTCAACAACTGGGTACTTCTCGTATCCTGTGTTTCAGAGATAGAAGTCATTGGTAGTACTAAGACTAAACTTAGAATAGTAAAAATAGTAAGTGCTTTCTTCATTTGGTTTATTTTTCTAATGAAGGTTATTCAAAAACTGTTCCAAAGCATATTCATCTGGCAACAATACAGCTCTTGCTTTACTCCCCTCAAAAGGCCCTACAATATTAGCTGCTTCTAACTGATCAATCAAGCGACCTGCTCTATTATATCCAACTTTAAGTCTTCGTTGAATTAAACTTGTACTCCCAGATTGGTGCTGTACAACGATTCTCGCTGCATCTTCAAACAAAGCATCCTTATCATTAGCATTAAATTCACCACCTCCGCCTTCTGATTCTTCCCTTACTTCTGGAAGAATATGTGCATCAGGGAAACCTCGCTGATTTCCAATAAACCCTGTAATTGTGTCTACTTCTGGTGTATCAACAAAAGGACATTGCAAGCGAACAATTTCACTCCCTGTAGAATAAAGCATGTCACCTTTACCTATCAACTGGTCAGCACCATTTCCATCTAAAATAGTTCTAGAATCAATCTTGCTACTAACTCGGAATGCTATTCTAGCTGGGAAATTTGCCTTGATTGTACCTGTGATAATATTCACAGATGGTCTTTGGGTAGCAAGTATTAGATGTATACCGATGGCTCTAGCTAATTGGGCTAATCTACCAATAGGATGCTCAACTTCCTTTCCTGAAGTCATAATCAGATCTGCCACCTCATCAATAACTACTACTATATACGGTAAAAATTTGTGTCCCTCTTCAGGATTCAGCTTACGTTTAATGAATTTTTCGTTGTACTCTTTGATATTACGAACAAGGGCACTTTGTAATAATTTGTATCTATCATCCATTTCTACGCATAACGAATTCAGCGTAGTTATCACTTGCTTATTGTCTGTGATAATGGCATCACCTTCACCCGGAAGCTTTGCTAGGTAATGTCTCTCTATCGTTTGAAAAAGTGTAAGCTCAACTTTCTTAGGATCTACCATTACAAACTTGAGCTCAGACGGATGTTTGCGATAAAGTAGTGAAACAATAATCGCATTCAACCCAACAGACTTACCTTGACCCGTGGCTCCAGCCATCAAAAGGTGAGGCATCTTAGCCAAATCAGCAACAAACACTTCATTTGCTATAGTCTTACCTAGACAAACAGGAAGTGCTGCTGTAGAGTTTTTGTATTTTGCACTATTAATCACTGAGTACATACTCACGATCTCGGGCTTCTTATTTGGCACTTCTATACCAATGGTGCCTTTCCCGGGTATCGGAGCGATTATCCTAATCCCTAATGCGGCTAAACTAAGAGCTATATCATCTTCTAAGTTCTTAATTTTCGAAATCCTAACTCCTTTTTCAGGTACTATTTCAAAAAGTGTAACTGTAGGACCAATCGTAGCCTTTATAGAAGCAATTCCAATTTTATAATTGCTCAATGTCTGAACAATTAGATTTTTACTTTTTTCGAGATCCTCCTTAGAGACTTCTGTCTTATTACCCGCTTCGTAATTATTTAAAAAACTTACTTCTGGGAACTTATAATCTCTGAGCTCTAGTCGAGGGTCAAAAGGCTCATCAATAGTATAATGTTCTTTGACCACCT
>JBMYYN010000234.1:0-4024 GCA_049609445.1 Bacteroidia bacterium
ATGACTCCCGCGGAAAGAAGAGATCGTGTAGATTTTTGCCTGGAACAAGTAGATATGGCTGGCAGCAATGCCAAGTATCCTTCTGAGATTAGTGGAGGGATGCAAAAGAGAGTGGGTATAGCTAGGGCTATAGCTTTACAGATAAAATACTTGTTTTGTGATGAGCCAAATTCTGGTTTGGACCCGGTGACTTCAAGACTAATAGATGAACTGCTAAAAGGTATCACAGAGGAATTTGATATCACCACGATTATCAATACTCACGATATGAAAACGGTATTTGACATCGGAGATGACGTGATATTCATATACGAAGGAAATAATGAATGGTCTGGAAAAGTGAAGGATATAGCACATTCAGATAATGAAATACTAACGAGATTCATAAAAGCATCTCAATTCACATAAAATCAATACTTTAAAATGAAAAAAATACTTTCAGTACTTTTAGTTACAGTACTTTTATTGTCTTTCAAAACCACAAGAGATGAAGAAGGAATCTTCACTATGAGTCACTTGTCAGGTTTGGATTTGAAAAAAGCTGGTTTAGAAATAGACATAGATGAAATCTACAATGAATCAGAACCTGCTTTGGTCAATGCTTTGGTACGTTTAGGAGGTTGTACTGGATCGTTTATATCGGACCAAGGCCTGATAATCACCAATCATCATTGCGTGTTTAGTGCGGTAGCTGGAGCATCTTCTTCTGAAAATAATTATTTGGAAAATGGCTTTTATGCTGATTCAGAATCAAAAGAAATCAAAACATCCTTGCCTTGTAAGATTACTCAGTCATATAGAGATGTGTCTGCTGAGATTTTGGAAGGTATAGATGAAAGTATATCTGCTTTAGAAAAGAAAAAAATAATAGCTGAACGTATAAAGAGCATCACTGAAAAAGAGCAATCCAAGTATAAGGACCTAGTGATAGAGATATCTGAAATGCTTGTAGGTAAGTCATATACGCTATTCAGATACAAGACATTGGATGATGTGAGACTTGTATTTGTGCCACCTAAAAACATAGGTAAATTCGGAGGAGATACGGATAACTGGGAATGGCCTCGCCATAATGGTGATTTTAGTATCGTTAGAGCTTACGAAAATGGAAAGCCTTACAAACCTGAGACGCACTTGAAAGTGAATCCTGCAGGTACCAAGGAAGGAGATTTTACATTTATTCTGGGATATCCTGGAAGAACGTACAGAAACCAGACAGCAGAGTTCTTGAAATATCAGAATGATTATGTACTACCGATTATCTCTGATTGGTTCTACTATCGCATTGATGCTATAAAAGATTTCGTGGGTGATGACGTGGATTTACAACTTGCTTATAGTGGTAGACTGGCTCGATTAAACAATACGGCTAAAAACTTCAAAGGAAAGATGCAAGGTCTACAAAGAACCAATGTGATAGACCAAACATTTGCTGATCAGGCAAATTTGCTGGTACATGCTCAAAGTCAAGATCGATTTGCTTCGTATGTCCCACTGTTTAAGAAAAACGATGAACTTTATAAACGTAAGTTTGAACTCATCACCGATTATTTATACCTCAATCAACTCTATGGCAATGGAATATTCGCAGGTGGAGCTTATGTAGCGATGTATCAAGATAGGATGTCGGCAGCAGGTACAGTGACAGAAGACTACTTAGCTGAGAATTCGGAGAATATCTTGAAGTCACTGGGAAGCTACCGAGGTGCAGTTAGCAGAGAATCTATGGAGACTCAACTGTTTGCTGAGTTGTATCGCAGGTTATCATTGAGTAAGCTTCCTGAAGTACGTGAGATATTTTACCCGGGAGATGGTCTCGTGTCTGTAGAAGAGCACGCCTTAAAACTATGGAAAGGTTCTAAGCTCAATAATATCAGCAAAAACACAGATAAAATGAATGCCAATCTAGGTAAGTTTCTCAAGACGAAGGGGGACTTAGTAGATTTTGGGAGAAAGGTGAATAAAGTGTTTTCAGAAATGCAAACAGAAATGAATCAACTCAATGCTGAAATAGATGCGATTATTCCTAGATTCAATGATTTGGAAATGGACCTAAATGGAGGAAAGTTTATTCCAGATGCCAATGGAACACTTCGATTTACATATGGATACATCAAGGGATACGAGCCAGAAGACGCTGTAGTATTGAGTCCTTTTACGACTCTGCAAGGAATATTAGAAAAAGCGGAAGGTACGGACAACCCAGATTACTTCATGCAGCCAGAGTTTTTAGAAAAAATCAAGAAAACCGAGCCTGCGGATATTTTGAAGCACGAGGGCAACGACCAAGTAGTCGTAGGTCTGCTTTACAATATGGATACTACTGGAGGCAACAGTGGAAGTCCTATCATGGATAGCAAAGGACGTCTTATAGGAGTCAATTTTGATAGAGCATACACTGCGACCATCAATGATTATGCTTGGAACGAAAGCTATAGTAGATCTATAGGTGTAGATATACGCTACGTACTCTATGTGATGAAGTACTTTGGTGAAGCAGATGTGGTGCTCGCCGAGATGGGAGTGGAGTTATAGCTCCACACTCTCTGTAGTGATATGAAATAGAGCGTCTCCTTGATTCACAATAGGAGCGTGATTTTGGCAGATGATATAACCGTCATTGGGTGCTTTTACCATTTTTTCTCGACCACCGAAAGGGTCAGATATGGAACCGAGCACTTGACCTTTTACCACCATAGAGCCTAATGTGGTGAAGCTACGGTACATACCCGATTTTCCCGCACGAATCCATTTGGTACTATCTACGAGAAGTGTCTGAGACTCTCGCTGCTCTATGTCCTCATCACTGAAAGTATTCATACCCAGATGTTGAATGACACGGAGAGTTCCTTGTATAGCTCGCTGAGTCACGATGCGGTCTAAATCTAAGGATTTTCCTCCCTCAAATAGCAGTACTTTCTTTCCGATCTGAGTAGCACTCTTGCGAAAAGACTTATTCCGTTGCGGTGAGTTCAGTATAAACTTACTTCCAAATACTCGAGCCATGTCTAAGGTTTCTTTGTCGGTAGCATCTAGACGTACTTGTGCATAATTGAATCGCTCGTCACCGCCAGTGTGATAGTCTATAATGTAGTCTACGTGAGGGATGATTTCTTTCATAATGGCATATGCAAATCGAGATGCCAGTGAACCATTCTTAGACCCCGGAAACATTCGATTCATATCCTTACCGTCGGGGAACTCTCTAGATTGATTCAAAAAACCAAAGAGATTAACAATCGGGATACAAATGATAGTTCCAGCTGTGGGTTTGTTGTATTTGTTACGAATAACTTGCCTTACTATTTCTACTCCATTGACTTCATCTCCATGGATACCCGCTATGAGTAGGAGTACAGGGCCAGCTTTTTTGGCTCGTTGGATGATTACAGGTATATCTATACGCGTACCTGTATGTAGTTTTGCTATATCGAGATATAGTGTGGTTTTTCCAACCGGTATTTTAGTATTGAGAATGCTTAAGGGTTTAGTCGGCATTTCTTTCTACGTACCTGATTATGGCTTTCGCAATATCCTTCCCCGTTGCGTTTTCTATTCCTTCTAATCCAGGTGAAGAATTTACCTCCATTATTTTAGGACCAGTAGAGGACTGCAGCATATCTACACCTGCTATTCCAAGGCCTAATACCTTAGCAGCTTTGAGTGCTGTGTTTTCTTCTTCTTCTGAAAGCTCTATAATGGATGCTGAACCACCACGGTGAAGATTGGATCTAAATTCTCCTTCTTTGCCTTGACGTTTCATCGCACCAATGACAACACCATCTATGACAAAGGCCCTGATATCCGCACCATTTGCTTCTTTGATGAATTCTTGGACCATCACGCGAGCATTTAACCCTTGAAACGCTTCTAATACAGAATGTGCTGCACTCTTTGTTTCGGCTAGTAATACGCCTACACCTTGAGTACCTTCTAAAAGCTTAATGACACAAGGAGGTCCACCTACTTTGCTAATCAAGCTATCTGGATCCTTAGAAAAATCTGTAAATGCAGTTTTAGGAAG
>JBMYYN010000235.1:0-3999 GCA_049609445.1 Bacteroidia bacterium
TCTGAAACCACCGTAGGTGGATGTATGTGATAGATTAAAGAAGACATTCCTGCAAATCCAGCAGTTCCAAATAATTCTTCTTGATACAGTCCACCTTCTTCTTTCTTGAATGTGGTATGTCTCTTTGCGGGAATTTTCCCTAGGCTATGATATCTCGGCATTCGTTTCTTGCTTTGTTATTCGGAGTCTTCCGAATGTGTTTGTGCAAGTCTACCTAGAACCGAGATTACTTTTTATGATGAAGGTCTTGATGTATGTTGATATTGGGCAGTTAAGCTAGTTCTGTCACCTACCCATAATACTCTACGTATTGATTCTCAGTTTCGTACAGTTTTATGCAATGTAACGTAGCTCCTTCGGGAAGATCAGGCTCTATTTGGTCCCAGATTCGGATTACGATATTTTCAATACTCGGCATTACGTCTTTCAAGAAGTCTACATCCAGATTAAAATTCTTATGATCCAGTTTAGAAACCACCTTATCCTGAAGAATAATTTTAAGCTTTTTTAAGTCCATGACAAATGCTGTATCTGGATTAGGAACTCCTTTTACAGTCACAAATAAATCAAAGTTGTGTCCGTGCCAATTTTTATTAGCACACTTACCAAAAACTTCGTCGTTCTGCTCAACTGTCCAGTTCGGATTATAAAGCTTGTGTGCACCATTGAAGTGCACTTTACGAGTTACATATACTAGTCCATCAGACATCTTGCCGCAAAGGTAAGTCTAACCTTAAATATATTATATGACAAAAGTCAAGTTTCAATGTTCGCACAAGCTCAATTTCGACCGACAGATATTCTATACATAGCTATTTTAACCGTAAATTCGCCCCAATGGCAATAGTTGTAACAGGAGCAGCAGGATTCATAGGTAGCTGTCTAGTGTCTTTTCTCAATGAAAAAGGCCTTACAGACTTGATTTTGGTGGACGATTTTAGCAAAGATGAAAAACATCGAAATCTCGAAGATAAGCACTTCTCGGCTAAGATAGATCGCGACATATTCTTGTTTGATATGGCTCGTCACAAGATCGATTTCGTTTTTCATATAGGAGCACGCACCGACACTACAGAGTTTGACGTTAGCATATTTGACAAGCTCAACATGGACTACTCTCAGCGACTTTGGAATCATTGTTCATCTAATAGCATTCCATTTCTATACGCATCCTCTGCGGCAACTTACGGCGGTGGAGAACATGGATTCGATGACCAAGCCAGCAATAAAAACTTAGCTCCATTAAATCCATATGGACAAAGTAAGCAGGATTTCGACATTTGGGCGGAGCACCAACAAGCAAAGCCTCCTTTTTGGGTTGGGTTGAAATTTTTCAACGTATTTGGACCAAACGAGTATCACAAGGGAAGAATGGCTAGCGTAGTGATGCACGCATTCAATCAAATCAAGGTTAATGGCAGTTTAAAATTATTTCAAAGTCACAACCCAAATTATCAGGATGGTGAGCAGATTAGAGATTTTATATATGTGAAAGACTTGTTGAGCCTCATGTGGTTTTGGTATAAAAATCAAGGTCCCTCCGGCATCTACAATGCTGGCACCGGAAAAGCTAGAACCTTCAACGATCTTGGTGCTGCAATCTTTAAAGCCTTGGACAAGGAAGTTAGTATAACTTATATCCCAACTCCGGAAGACATCAGGGACAAGTACCAATACTTCACAGAAGCAAAAATGTCCAAAACCCTAAAAGCAGGATACAACGAAGCATTTTGGTCATTGGAAGATGCAGTAGCCGATTACGTAACCCACTACTTGGCAAAAAACATCACCTATTGAGAAAGCTACAATCCATATCTTGGAGTATTGTATTGATACTCATTCTAGCAATTGGATTTCTCCTAGTGACAGGAGACAAAAACGCTTCATCAGAAAGCCAAACAATCGACTTAACTTCTTTTTCGGAAGAGTTGCAATCTGAAGCAGACGGCATTTACGAAATTATACTCCCTATTGAATTTTCTACAGAAAAAAATACTGAGCTAGCTAAAATAAAATCTCAAAAATGGTATCTAATTGAAACTAAAAACAACACCCCTACTTTTTGGAGTAGCAATAAGATAGGACTAGACAGTTCCATACAAAAGTGTGAGGATTTTCCTGTACTCTATACTTTTGGTGATGACACCTACATGGCGTTTCAGAATAGAGAAAACGTATATCTCGCTTTTAGGTTGGCAAACGACGGGAAACCTCATAAAAGACTCACAAAGAAATATCCCGAACTTTCTAATTCGAAGCTAAACACAGACTCCTTCTCAGGCACTTATTCTAAATCATTTGTAATAGAATACACCAATTCCTCTAAGACTTCTAGCACCTTAAGCATTATAGCTGCCATATGCGGAACCTTGCTATTCTTTTTGACGCTTTTTTACGTCAAAACAAACAGTCAATCTCAATGGATTTCAGCTGGCACCTCTCTTGCTTTAAGTATCTTAACATTCTTAGCAACCAACTATGCTGCTCCTATATTTTACTTCTTAGACAGTAGCAGTTTTTCAGTATTAGGTGATGAAAAAACTATATTTATCCTACTCCTGCATTTTACCTGTTTAGCTTCAATTTTAGTGGTCACACTAAACATATCACGTAAGCTCCCGCGAATAGCTTCAAGTATCATTTTGGCAGCAGGACTTTTCTTTATTGCAGATTTTTTTATTTCTGTAAACACGGGATTAATTCAAAAAACTAGCATCTCATTTGACTTTGAGAAATTGTTTAGTCTGAACACCTATTCATTTTGGGCACTAGCACTTATCGGAGTATCATTTTTCCTTCTTTGGATGTTTTGCTACCAGAGCAAAATTAGCCAACACATAAAAAAGCCTTCAAGTCTTATTGGTGTTGCTATAGGTTTACTTGTTTTTATACTTTTCCAATTAATAGATGGCCATCGAAACTTGGCATCCTTGGGACTTCCGATCCTGCTTGTACTTGTCAGCATAATTGTCATAGCCGTTTCTTCCAAAAGAAAAAGCATCTACTTACACTTTGTTCTAACCATCATCATCTCTAGCACCTTGATATATAATGGACAGCGAGAGAGAGAGAATGCTAAAGCAAAATCATTTGCTTCTAGTCTTATCGAAAACAAAGACTTGCGAGCGGAAGGGATACTCAAGTCTATCGAGAATCAGTTAGCACAAGAATTCCTAACTCCTGAAGACTATGAAAATTTCATCTTCAAAAAGGACCTTATTGAGAGTAGATTAAAGCACCTATACTTTAGTAACTACCTTGAAAAGTACGAACTCAAACTTCTAACCTACGGACCACACGGAGAGAACATCAATCATAGCAATATCTATGATTTCACCGCACTCGATAGTTTATACAATAATCATTCAAGCAGAACGGAGAGCGATTATTTCTACCAATTGGACAACCCTACAAGTGTAAATGGGTACTTAGCAAAATACGAAAATTGTGATATAGACGGTCACTTTGGAACCACTTTCATACTGTTGCAACCTCGTGTAGTACAGTCCGAGTTTTTATACCCTGAAGTATTTGCAAATCAAAAAAGTAAAGAACTTCTGAGTCTAGAAGATTACTCTTACGGTATTTATTTCGATAACAAACTAATAAGTCAAAAAGGAAAGTTCCCTTACTTGCTTGAATCGGCCCCAGATGATAGTCGCAATTCTATGTTTGCTATCGGTGAAACTAGACATACGAAATTTACGAATGAAGATTACCAAGTCGTACTAAGCAAGCCTGAGAATAGATTAAAATCATGGATGTCAGTCCTCACCTTTAGTCTTATCATTTTGCTTCCTCTCAGCATCCTTCTTTCACTGCTTGCTGGCTTTGTACTTTCAAAGGACCACCCATTGGCAGTAGCCTTTCTCCCTGGGACATCTAAATATCTTAGTAGTAGAATTCAAACCTCACTTACAGTAATACTTTTAGCAGCATTGCTACTGTCTGTATATATTATTATAAGCTACATCCGTACTAATTATAATCAGAGTCTAG
>JBMYYN010000236.1:0-3983 GCA_049609445.1 Bacteroidia bacterium
AAGACGCTTTTTGTGAATGGAGATTTGCACATTGGTCTGGCAGCACCTAAGTCCTTTTCAAAAGAATATTTCTACAGAAATTCTGACGCTGATGAGATGCTTTTTGTACACGTAGGAAGCGGGACTTTGAAGACAATGTATGGTAATATTAAGTTTGGGTACGGGGATTATCTCATCATTCCAAGGGGAACCACTTATCAGATCGACTTTGATTCAGAAGACAATAGATTATTATACATCGAATCATTTAGTGCGATATTATCGCCAGCTCGCTACAGAAACAACTTTGGACAGTTCTTAGAACATTCTCCATTCTGTGAGAGAGATTTTAGGTTGCCGACAGATCTTCAGACTCATGATGAAAAAGGCGAATTCAGAGTATTGTCTAAAAAGCAAGGTGTGATGTGGGAGTATACCCACAGTAATCATCCATTTGACGTAGTGGGATGGGATGGGTATAATTACCCTTACGCATTTTCTATACATGATTTTGAACCAATCACAGGTAGAATCCACTTGCCACCACCTATCCATCAGCAGTGGGAAGCAGCAGGGTTTGTTGTTTGTTCGTTTGTGCCTAGACTCTATGACTATCATCCAGAGGCTATACCTGCTCCATATCATCATAGCAATGTTGATTCTGAAGAGTTATTATATTATGTGGATGGAGACTTTATGAGTAGAAACAATATTGAAAAGGGTCAAATCACACTTCATCCAGGTGGAATTCCTCACGGGCCACATCCCGGAGCTATCGAACGTAGTGTAGGTAAGAAGGAAACTGGAGAGTTGGCCGTGATGATAGATCCGTTTAATCCGGTTTCTATTACCGAAGATGCAATGAACTTACAAGTAGAAGGGTACTACAAGTCTTGGATGAAGTAGTATATAAATTAAAGAGTCAATAACCTTTTAAAGATTAAAATATATTTAGGATATGAGCAATTTAGAAAACGTAAAAAACTTTAATTACGGATTAGAAAAAATATTTGAAGAGGCAGATGATTTCTTGCCCATTATGGGAACAGACTATGTAGAGTACTACGTAGGAAATGCGAAGCAAGCAGCCCATTTTTACAAAACCGCTTTGGGTTTTCAGTCATTAGCTTATGCGGGACTAGAAACTGGACTGCAAGACCGTACGAGTTATGTGGTAGTACAGGACAAAATCAGATTGGTGCTGACTACTCCTATGCCAGGTACAGAAAACAATGAGATTTTTGAGCATATCACAAAGCACGGTGACGGAGTGAAAGTGATTGCCCTATGGGTAGAGGACGCCAAGAAAAGCTGGGAAGAGACGACCAAAAGAGGGGCGAAGTCATATTTCGAACCTCGTGTGGAATCTGATGAGCACGGTGAAGTAGTTAGAGCAGGTATTCATACATATGGAGATACTGTTCACATTTTTGTGGAACGTAAAAACTACAATGGAGTGTTTCTTCCAAACTTTGAAAAGTGGGAAAGTCACTATAATCCTGAACCCGTAGGACTGAAATATATAGATCATATGGTAGGAAACGTGGACTGGGGTCAGATGAATGTTTGGGCTAAGTTCTACAATGAGACTATGGGATTTGCGAACCTTATCACATTCGATGACAATGATATTTCTACAGAGTATACTGCCTTAATGAGTAAGGTGATGACCAATGGTAATGGAAGAATCAAGTTTCCTATAAATGAACCTGCAGAAGGAAAGAAAAAATCGCAAATTGAAGAGTATATAGACTTTTACAATGGGCCAGGATGCCAACACATAGCTGTGGCTACAGATGATATTGTTTTCACGGTAAGTGAGATGAAAAAACGAGGTGTAGAATTTCTCTACGTTCCAGGAACTTACTATGATACTGTAGGTGATAGAGTAGGGCAGATAGCTGAGGAGTTAGAGGTGCTAAAAGAACATGGTATTATGGTGGATAGAGATGACGAAGGATATTTACTTCAGATCTTTACTAAGCCAGTAACGGATAGACCGACCTTGTTCTTTGAGATTATCCAACGTAAAGGAGCTCAGAGCTTTGGAAAAGGAAATTTCCAGGCACTGTTTGAAAGTATAGAGGCAGAACAAGAAAGAAGAGGAACTCTATAAATAAAGAAAACGAAACTCTATAAATGAGGATGGAGCGATTCAGGTGAGTCGCTCCATTTTTTATGCCTTTTAGTACTAGTATTATCTGTTTGGCTCTTTCTGAATTCTTCTTATGGTCACAAGATGACTGAATATGACAACGGGGACGATGAAGCTAGGTAACCACACGTATGGATAATGCAGAATAGCTATGTTGGGTTGGTCAAATGCAAATTGCTGAAATGGCAAAGGAACGGAAAGTAGGGCATTGACTATAATGTTTACTAAGAGGAGTAACATAGCGATATTCCAAAGTGTAAATAGGTTAGATGAAAGCTTTTGAGATTTGAAATACAAGAAGTACACAATCGGGGCTGTGATCCCAGCTATAATGTCAAAATTTCGACCTTCAAAAGTCATTAACTCAGGGATGAGTTTTTGGATGGATAACCACAACAAGCATATCTCAACTGGGATTCTTACTGTATGCAGAAGGGTAAGGGTTTGGACGTCCAATGAGTCAATGAATAGTCTTCCTTTTTCAGTGAGAAATAGTGTAGCCATTAGTAAAAGAGTTGGCGGAATCATCGTCAAAAAATAAAAGGGCTTTGAAGAGGTTTGCTCATAGAATCCTGAGGAAGCTAAAATAGCTTGAAATGAGAGCCAAACGATAGATATGAATATAACCCTTCTGTTCCAATCAGCTGCTTTTGCAAGCATAAGCAGAGTGAATGCAGTACAAAATAGAAAAGTTAGGGTGAGGTACGTTGGGACGGAATGTGGCATTTGTTATAACTTTTTGAGCTTAAACCTAGCTCCGAAAGTAACATTCCATTGATTGTAAAAGAAATTATGACGAGCCCTATCACTTTCGTTGTAAGTGGATAGTACGTCATTCATTTGGGTGAAACCACCTTTTAGCTCAGTTTGTAAGAAGTAGTGTTCATAAAATGTGGTATTGATGCCTGCTACCAAGGAGGCTCCATAACCTGACCAATGCCATTGGTCTGCTCGCTCAAAATTCATTAGCCCTATATTAGTTCGAGGGTAGTAGCCGCCTAGTCCAGCACCAGTGACCAGGTCGATTTCCATTTTACCTCGATTTACAATCTTGTCAAATCTTCTTAGCTCAATGTGAGCATAATTTAATCCATCTGTATGTTCGAAAGTGAGAAAGTCAGGTGTGAGCTTAATAGGGTCATTATTGTAAGAACCATTATAGTTAGAGTCTACTTCGGTAATGTTCCCAGTAATGTTGGTTACTTGGTCTTGAACCATGACGTACTTCATGTGGTCCCATCCTACAGTGATGTTGTACTTGTCTGATATAAAGTATCCGACTCTGATATTGTACTGCGGAATGGTAAGTTGATTGATCCTAAAGTATGGATCCCAATCCAGTTTGCTTTGCCGATCTTTAGCCTTTACATCTGAAAGGGTGAAGTCGTATTGGTCTCCAGTAAAATGGATGTCAGATTTGGAATACCAACTCAAATTATATCCCCATTCAAATTGAAATTGGCCCTTTTTTGAAATGTCTGATTGAGCAAAGACGCCATAGGTGAATAGAGTCAGAGATAGTGCAATTAGAAGTCTAGGCATTTGATTTAGCTAGCAAATATATTCTTCTTATTTAGTTTTATGATTTTAAAAGATTGTGATAATCGTCACATTAACAGGCAGTTGTTTTAGTCTATTTTTGAGGATACGTTGAGTGCAAGTAAGTGTTCGCTCACTATTATTTGGTTTTGTCAGATTAATGGTTATACCTTTGTAAGCAATTACTCACATATTATGACAGAGAAACAAATTGCAATTTTAGAAGTAGCTCTTAGGCTTTTTTCAAGTCGAGGTTTTGATGCCGTTCCTACTAGTTTGATTGCCAAGGAAGCTGGCGTATCTGAAGGCT
>JBMYYN010000237.1:0-3936 GCA_049609445.1 Bacteroidia bacterium
AAGCAGCCAGAAGTACGAATGATGCTTTCTGCTTTTGCTGCAATGGAGGCAGTACACCAAGAAGCGTATTCATTGCTTCTCGAAACTCTTGGTTTCGGTGATGATGAGTACCAAAAGTTCATGGAGCATAAAGCAATGATGGACAAGCATGAGCACTTGTCTAACTTTGGTATGGATACCAACATGAACATCGCAAAGACTATGGCAATCTATAGCGGCTTCACAGAAGGCGTACAGTTGTTTAGTAGTTTTGCGATTCTGCTCAACTTCCCTCGTCACAACTTAATGAAAGGCATGGGGCAAATCGTTACGTGGTCTATTCGGGATGAAACTCTCCACGTAGAGGGTATGTCTCAGCTATTCCGAACTTTCATTGCGGAGAATCCTGAGTTGTGGAATGATGAGTTGAAGTATGAAATCTATTGTGCCGCAGAGCGCACAGTAGAACTTGAAGACGCATTTATCGACCTTTGTTTTGAAGGAGCCGACGTTCCGGATCTAACAGCGACTGAGATCAAAGAATACATTCGATATATTGCTGACCGAAGACTGCTGGGTCTTGGTATGAAGAAGATTTTTGGTAGTGAGGAAAACCCTCTGCCTTGGTTGGATTATATGCTAAACGCAGTAGAACACACAAACTTTTTCGAAAACCGTGCCACTGAGTACGCACGTGCGAGTACTACAGGAAACTGGCAAGACATTTTTAAATAGGACCTATTATGGAAACTGAACAAAAACCAGTACTTAACTTCAATGATAAAGATTATCCGCTAGAAGATTTAAGTGATACAGCAAAGATGTTTGTTGCTAATCTGCAAGATATTGCAAGAAAAACATCAGAGGCTAGAATGCAGTTAGATCAGCTAGAAGCTGCTAGAACTACATTTACTTCTTTGTTAGAAGAAGAACTAGAAAAGGGAGCGTAAGCTCCCTTTTTTATAATATATCGCCTTCGTATCGAGAGGTCCATATTGTCAGACTATACTTTGTACCAGCAGTTATTTCTTCACATTGGTGTCCATGAGTAACCTGGCCGGGGAAGAGTATGCAATTTCCTATTTTTGTGTTATCGTTAGACATATTCTGTCGAGGATAGACTAAACTACCTCCTTCGTAGGCTTCATTCAATTTAATACTTCCAGTAACTAAACTCGCATCGTGATGTAAAGCTAGTTTATTTTGAGTATCTGGGGTGTATTTCATAACAAAAGCATCTCGTATACCATACATTTTTATAGGATGCCAGTATGACTCTACTATAGGAACTACTACATTTGTCCAATGCTCTTCTAGTTCTTCATATACCCCGTGTCCTAGCTCTTTTACTCTTATTTCTTGAGCAGGAAATAAGTCATTGGGAAGAGGCTCCCAACCTCCGTGCTGCTCAGCAATTTTAATTAATTTATTGCACCACTCTTCAGAGGCAAACTCTATTTCCAACATATCTGTATGAATTATGTTATACATATTTGTAGGAATAAGTCCAGTATAAAAGTCTTCGTATAAAGAGTCTAGTTTACGTTTTGCTTCTGGACCCCCATTACCATGAAATAAGCAGCCGTAGCACTGAGTTTCTGCATTGTAAATTTGATGTCCTTGCTTTCTTACAGACTCATCATATGTTTGAAAAATATACTGTTCTGAGTCTAGCTGTGTATTAAATTCGCCGGAAAGAAACTTTTCTTGCATAAATAGTTGATCGTCTTGATAGTCTTCAATACTTCCTTGTAAAAATCTTTTAAGCTCCCCCACCTCTCCTATAAAAGTACCACTATTTAAATACTTATACTGTGTGGGCTGTTCGGGAAATAAAGGAGCTAAATTAGTATCTGGCCAGCAAACTTTTTCTGAGGCAAAAAGCAAACGAGTACCAAATGTATGCCATCTATCTACTATTTGTTCAATAGTATCTGTAAAAAATACATCATATCCGTCTACAAATACTACTATATCCGTATCAGGTAGAGTATTAATATGCTGCTTGAGCAAATTAATCTTTTGACCTCCTCCTGGACCAGACATATCAGTACCTCTCCACTCAACATTTTTCCCTATATTTGTAATAGAAATGTTTTTGTGCTCGGCACTTTTGTAAAGTCTAAATGCTTTCCATTCATCAGTAGCGCAAGTAAGTACATGAACAGTATAATTATCAAACCAGTCAGATACAGAAGGATCTATATCGTGCCCTGCAACATCTCTGTAAAGTTGTTTTGCCATTGTTACTTCAGTAGCAAGAACATTTAACTTTTTCTCTGATATTTTTTCCGAAAACCAATCATCGAGCGGAATAATACTAAAATCTTCTTCATTAGTAAGATTTAATAAATTTCTAGCGCCTTGTGGAGTTAGTAAGTATGCGTGAGTATTATAAGGAAATGCTGGCGATATAAACCCGTCTCCGTGATATACGACATTTTCTGGAATATTCTCATTATATCCCAAATAAATAAAATCCAGAGCGGGGTCATTAATTCGAGAAAGCAGAGCAGATTCATCATACTCTGCTGTGAACAATGCATCATCCTCTAACACAAGCATTGGAGTATCACTTCTTGATACAATTTCCCAACATTGCATATGGGATCTAAAACAACCATATTCGCCTTTTGTCATTCGACGATTTCGAAAAGGATCTCTCCAGTTTGGTCGCATTTTTGCAGAAGATATTTCTTCAGGAGTAAGAGTTCGTCCATCTATTGCGTAAATTATTTCAGCATTGGTTAAATCATGGTGCTGAAGACGCTCAGGACGGCGTTCTAAGTTAATAATTAACTTATTTATCATTGTTGCCTCAAAAAAGTTGGTGGAAAAAAGTAATTATACCTTAATCCACCATAAAAGTCAAGAACTTTTTATTAGGACCACAGAGCACTACAAATAGTTTGAACAATAGTAGCTTCCCCCGAGGTGTTTGTAGTAGCGCCTCCGTCTTCTACAAATTTATATAAAGTTTTATCTCTATACGCAGTTACTGGAAGTTCTGCATCATCTGGATCATCAAGAGTGTCGACGTAAAAAACGGCCACTCTTGGATGAGCTTGCATACTTGTTGCATCAGCAGAAGGATCTTCTGCCTCGTAGACTTCTATTCGGTCTACAGTTGTTGTTTTTGAAATTGCCATTTTATTTCTCCTAAATTAAAGTGCGCTAATAATGAACGCGAGTAGTTGATTATATCGTATTCCAAGACGGCTTCTTTCTACCGCCCCTTCAGGTGCTGCTTCTTCCGAAGGATACCAAGTGTTTTCATGCTCCCACCAGTTGGTGCGAATAAATAAACCATATCGTCCCGCATCAAGACCTTGTGCTGTAAAGGCAGCTTCAACATCTTGAGCAATTACTCCAAAGTGATAACGAGCATTGTCTCCTTTTTCTTCTACCGAATCAACCCACCGGAATCTACGGACAAGAGCCTTACACGCAACTGCAGCTGCTTGTTCTGCTGTAGTAAGTGCCTGAATATCTTGCTTCTCGTTACGGTCAGAAGTTTGAATAGTTCCATTTGTTGCATAAACATCATCAAAACGAGAAGCCGTCGATCCAACATCTACTTCATTATCTCGAATTCCTCCATCTTGGTCACAGGGCTGTATGTACCGGCTAGTACTAAATTGATAAAAACCAATTCCGAAACCGGCGGTGTTTCCATGTGCCATGTAAAGAATACCTCCATAAGGATTTTGGTATCCAATTTCGCCTACTTTTGTACCGGCGGACTTAAAATTAAATATCTCGCCTCGAGAAGTGCCTGAACTCCCAGTGGTGCCTAGCCTATCCGCAATTATTGGAGCATTCCCAGTTCTTTTTATCTGAACGTAACCATCATCGTTTATAATACCGCCGGTAATTTGTACACCAGTAGCTACTGTTCGCAGTTTTTCATTGCCTACGTGAAAGAGCTTTACATAAGGTGCGCTTGACTGAGTAATA
>JBMYYN010000238.1:0-3932 GCA_049609445.1 Bacteroidia bacterium
TTGTCACTTGGTCCATTCCAAGGTCCAGTAGCTTGCCTATCTATCCCAAAAGGAAAAGGAGTATGCGGAACAGCATGGGAATCCAATAAAACACAAGTAGTACCCAACGTTCATCAATTTCCTGGCCATATAGCTTGTAGTTCACTTACCAACTCTGAAATCGTGATACCTTGCATCAGAGATAATCAAGTATATGCAGTCTTGGATTTAGACTCTGAAGATTTCAATGCTTTTGATGAGGTTGACAAGAAATATTTAGAGGAGTTGGTTTCTTACTTATGAGTTTCACACAAAAATATGCAGACTGGTTTAGGAGACTTCTACCCTCTCCTTTTAGTATTGCTATACTTCTGACTCTTCTTACTTTCTTCATTTCTCTAGGCATTTCAGACAAAGGATCTATAGAACTTCTTTCGGACTGGCAAGGAGGTCTTTGGAAAAGTAACCTGTTGGCTTTTGCCTTTCAGATGATGCTTATGCTTGTATTGGGACATGCTCTAGCACTCAGCTCATTTTTTGACAGGAGTATTTCTTTTATCATTAAAAGAATCTCTACAACAGCACAAGCAGCGGCTATTGTCACTTTCACCACTATCATGATTGCTTTTGTCAACTGGGGACTGGGATTGATTTTTGGAGCGATAATAGCCCGTAAACTAGCAGAGAGTTTTACTAAAAAGAAAATCCCTCTCAACTATCCACTTATCGGAGCTGCCGGATATGTCGGCCTGATGGTTTGGCACGGAGGACTATCCGGCTCCGCACTTACCAAAGTAGCAGAAGATAATCACTTAAGGGAAATCTCTCAAAATACTAACCTCCCTAATGCCATATATTATGGAGAAACGGTGTTTAGCTCTATGAATTTAGTCGCATTCGGGCTTCTTCTTACCCTGATTCCAATAGTGTTTTATAGACTAGGAAAATCAACACGTTCAGAAATACCTAACGTGCATTCTCGAGTATTGAATACCACAACCACAGTTAATCTACAAGGAGCAGAACATATAGACCACCAAGGTACTTTTAGTAAGACCATCGGTACAATTTTGGTTGGTTTGGCATTATATGTTGCTTGGAAATTTGAAGGAGCATCACTTGGTTTTATCACACCAAATTTCATCAATTTTAGCATGCTTGCATTATGTATCTTACTTCATAAGAATTTTCATTCTTTCCTATCCGCTATAGATGATGCTATCAAAGGATCTTCTGGCATTTTGATACAATTCCCATTATATTTTGGAATATTAGCTTTGATGCAGAGCGGCGGGCTTATTGAAGTTATCTCAAGATGGTTTATAGACCACTCCACACAAACGACGCTGCCCATATTCACTTTTTTCAGTGCAGGCCTGGTCAATATATTTGTCCCGAGTGGTGGAGGTCAGTGGGCAATACAAGGTCCCATTATATTAGAAGCAGCATCTAAACTTGGGTTGCCTCTTCCCAAGATGATAATGGCATTAGCTTATGGTGATCAATTGACTAACATGCTACAGCCTTTTTGGGCACTACCATTGCTAAGCATTACTGGACTTAGAGCTAAAGACATCTTGCCTTATACTCTTATCCTTCTGTTTCTTGGACTCATTATTTTTCTTACAGTCCTAGTTGCGTTTTAAGATATCTTAATCAATGAACCATATTATCTTTGTGACTATGGACTCTTCTACTTCCAAAACAACTTTAGGCTTAGAAATGGCAACTGACCCTAGATGGGCAAACATTGCAGAAAAGAGTATCGAATTTATTCTGACAGATCACGCCTGGTGCGAGCAAAAGGCAGCAACGCATGGTATTAGCATCATTAGTCGATTTAGTAGATATCCTGAGGTTGTGGAAGTAATCGCTCCTATCGTTGCAGAAGAATGGGGGCACTTCCGAAGAGTACTCAAAGAATTGAAAAAAAGAGGGTTTGAACTTGGGCATCAACGAAAAGATGAATACGTCAACAAACTAAATGAATATGTACGTCGTGGTGACCACATCAAAAAACAACTAGTCGAATACTTGCTAGCATTTGCTATGATAGAAGCTCGAAGCTGTGAACGATTCCGACTACTTAGCTTACATGTTTCTGACCCTACTCTTAAAAAATTCTATCACGAGTTTATGGTAAGTGAGGCTGGTCACTACAAAGCATTCCTTAAACTATCTAAACAATTTGCTGATGAAGAATACGTAATGAATAGGTGGGCAGAATGGGTAGAATTCGAAGCGGAGATGGTAAAAACACTGGAAATTCGAGGAGACAGAATGCATTAAGATGAATATTAAATCTATTCTAGTTCTATTAGCTGCAGTTCTTGTATATGCTTGTGCATCCCGCTCTGAGTTTTATAACCAACTCATAGGTCAGGATTTGAACATGGTTATGGAAAACTGGGATCCACCTCGACTCGTTGTGAAGAAAAGTTCCAATAACTATGCTCACATATTTGTAGAAGTCCTATCTCGGGAGCCTGACTATAGGGCTCAGGTTCGAGAAGTTGGCCAATTGACTTGGACTTTTACATGCTTTTATGCTGATAGGAATGGCGTAATTACAAAGTGGGATGCTCTTAAAACCAACGTTGCATTAGACAGCAGCCAGATAGTGGACTACTTTTTTTATTCTAAGGATCCTCTAGAGAAACATATGGAGGTTAAGAACTAGATTAAGAAACCTCCTGCTTTCATAGTACGTCAATGGTAATTCAGTATAGGCAAATAAACAATCAACAAAATATAATGTGACGATTATGCATAATTTGTACTTTTTTCGTAACTTTGTTTCGAATTAAGTAACGTATGGTGCATATTGTAAACAAAACAAAAAGCTACTTCACTATTTGTGAAACTGCCTCTAACCTATTTCATAAATTCGGTATAAAGAAGGTCAGCGTAGAAGAACTATGTGAAGAAGCCGGTGTTAGCAAAATGACCTTCTACCGCATTTTTAAAAACAAAGACGAACTCGTTCATCATATTGTGCTGGAAGACTTCACTCAAGGTCTCAATAAGAATAAAGAGCTTCTTGATAGCGATTTAGCTTTTCCAGATAAAATTAAAGCAGCCATTCATCTAAAAAAGGAATTATCAAGTCAATACAGTAAGGAATTTATGTTTGACTTGCTCAATTCCAAGGACCAAGAACTCATCAATATGATGCAAGAATTTGGAATAAAGGGTCGAGTAATCTTCAGAGAGTTTTTAGAAGAAAACCAAACGAATGGAAATATTCGCAAAAGTTTAAATATTGATTTTCTCATATACTTTCTCGGGCAAATTCAAGAGATGGTTCCTTCTGAGGATGTAATTAATTTGTTTGATAGCGTAGAAGCGTATTCTGAGCATATGATTAACTTATTGTTTTACGGGATTTTCTCCGACCAATGAGAAACTTATTCATCATATCGCTATTCATATTGAGCCTGACAATCCAGGCTCAAAACAAATTTGTCTTCAAAGGTCAAGCCTCAGCCCTTGGCGGCTTTTCTCCTGATTCACATTTAGAATACCAAATAGCGACAAGATACATACCGGAAATCAATTATATACGTACAATTGACTCCAACCAATTATTTGACATCGAAGTCTCAACAAATATTTCGGGAGCTCTTTCTTTTTCTCCTTTTGATACATCTCAAATATATCGCAAGGTTTCTCCTTATAGAATGTGGGCTCGTTACTCCGGCAAACAATTGGAGGTAAGAGCTGGACTTCAGAAAATAGATTTTGGATCTGCTACACTTCTACGTCCCTTGCAATGGTTTAATGAGATAGATCCCAGAGATCCGCTGCAATTGACAAATGGAGTATATGGGTTGCTAGGCAAGTATTCGTTTATGAATAATGCAAGCATTTGGATTTGGGGATTGTATGGCAATGAAAAGACAAGAGGTTTTGATGCCTTACAAACTAACTCATCTCAACCCGAAATGGGTGGC
>JBMYYN010000239.1:0-3921 GCA_049609445.1 Bacteroidia bacterium
AACAATTTTCCTGCACCAAAAAGCTCTCTTACAAAAGCTATCGCTATAATAATCCAGCCATACCCAACTGCGTTTCCAACACCGTCTAGAAGTGAGTCCCAAGGTTTATTACCAAGAGCAAATGCCTCAAGTCGACCCATTACGATACAGTTTGTGATAATCAGTCCCACAAATACAGATAGTGCTTTTGACTGCTCATACGCATATGCTCTAAGTACTTGGTCTACGATAGCCACAAGTGATGCTACAACAACCAATTGAACAATTATTCTAATTCTATTAGGTATTGTTTTTCTCATAGCTGAGATGATAACGTTTGCTAAAACCAATACAAAGAATACAGCTAATGCCATAATCACCGTACCTTCTAAAGCTATCGTTACTGCAAGTGCTGAACAAATCCCCAATACTTGGATTGTGATTGGATTATCAGAATCCATCGGATTACTAAGCAGTTCTTTTCTCTTTTTACTCAAAAGAGGTTCTGTCTTTTTTTCTATTTCGTTGCTCATCCTTTTTTACTTTTTAGTTGATAAATAAGACTTGTATAAAGACATATAATCGTCTAGCATGTCATTAACTCCGTTAGCTGTAATAGTAGCACCACTAAGTCCATCTACTTTATTTGCAGATGAGCTATAATCATTACCTTCTCCTTTTTGAAAATCAGGTGCGTCAATAGCAGTAGACTCATAAGCCAACTTTTTACCTACAAATCGAGATTGCACTTCTGGGTCAGTGATTCTAGCTCCTAGTCCAGGTGTTTCTCCTTTATGGTCAAACACGATACCTTTTACAGTTTCAGCATCACCTTCTATAGCTACGTATGCCCAAATATTGTCCCAAAGACCGTTTCCGTATGTAGGAAGTACATACGACAACACTTCTGAAGGATTGTCTTTTTTGCCAACTACGTATACAGGTAAGCTTCTGGTCGAAGCATCTTTTTTCTTGTACTCTTTGTAAATAGAAAGTTTAGCCTCATCAGCGTCCACTTTCTCACCTTTAGAGTTCACCATATCCACAGTCACTACTTTGTTATACAACTCCGTAATTTCTGGTCCAGACATTCCATCAAGAGCATCAGCTCCCATTCCTGCCTTCAGGATGAATTGTTGTTTTTCTAGAAGAATAGCAGCTTTCTGCTTATCCTTCAATCCTTCGGAAACAAATGCCAACATCGTACCACAAACCAATGTAAGTAGTATGGCATATCCGAAAATATATCCGTTTGAGTTTTTATTAAGCTTTGACACGTTTTAATCTTGTTTTAATGTTAGACTGAACTACGTAGTAGTCAATAAGTGGAGCAAATACGTTCATTAGAAGTATTGCCATCATTATTCCTTCTGGGTAACCAGGGTTGAATACTCTAATCAAGATAGTTAGAACCCCAATAAGGAAACCATAAATCCATTTTCCTCTCTCAGTTTGAGCAGCAGATACAGGATCAGTTGCCATAAATACAGCTCCAAACATAAATCCTCCTATCACTAAGTGATACCAAGGTGTCATATCTGTCCATACATTCCCGCTTCCAGAAATATTCATAATCCAAGCCATAAACAATCCACCAAGAACGGTGCTTAGCATAATTTTCCAGCTTCCAACTCCACTTGCTATTAAAATAAGTGCTCCAATTAGAATCGCTATGACTGAAGTTTCTCCAATTGATCCAGGAATAGTACCAATGACACTTTCCATTATACTACCACCATTTAATAGGCTATCACTCCAAGGCTGCTTAGCAGCTGAAGCAGTGGCCATATTACCAAGATTTGTTGCTCCTGAATAGCCGTCTATTGTAGCTATACCTTCTTGCAAAGGAACCCAGCACTCTTCTCCACTCATCTTAGGAGTATATCCGATGTACAAGAACATACGTGCAGTAAGAGCAGGATTAAGTAAGTTCATACCAGTACCTCCAAACACCTCTTTACCAATAACAACGGCAAATGCAGTAGCTAATCCAACCATCCACAATGGAACATCAGCAGGCATTACCATAGGTATTAACAATCCAGAAACAAGGAAACCTTCATTTACAGGGTGCCCTTTGTATTGTGCAAAGGCCATCTCAATTCCTAGACCTACACCATATGATACGATGATGATAGGAAGGGTTACGAGGAATCCTGTCATAAAATCTGCCATCAAAGTACCTGCAGCACCTGTGTGAGCAAGGGACTGTTGGTATCCGATATTCCACATACCAAATAACAAGGCAGGTATTAGAGCAATTACTACGATAAACATAGTTCGCTTAAGGTCTATACCATCTCTTATGTGAGCACCACTAGATGTAGGGTGATTTGGTACAAACAAAAATGTTTCAATTGCATCAAAAGTAGAATGCAGAAAACTTAGCTTTCCTCCTTCTGAGAAGGTCGGCTTTATCTTATCAACTTGATCTCTTAAAAACTTCATTATGATTCTTCTTCCATTAATGCTAAACCTTCAGAAAGTACATCTTGAACATTGATTTTCGATGTACAAACAAACTCACATAGAGCCATATCCTCTTCTATCACTTCATAGATCCCTAAGTTTTCCATAAGCTCAAGATCTTTTGCCATTACAGCCTTCACAAGTTGTTGAGGCATTATGTCCATTGGCATTACTTTTTCGTACTGTCCAGTAACTACATATGCCCTTTCCTCACCGTGAGGATTTGTGTTTGCCCTAAACGATTTTTTCAAAAATCTGGATATCGGTAATGAAGGACTCATTGTAGGACGTGCGTATGATGGGAATAACCATCCTAGCATTTCGTACTGATCACCCTCTGGTATCACTGTCAATTGATTATCAAAGAATCCTAAATAGCCATCCTTATCTATCTTAGTTCCTGTCAATACGTTTCCACTTATTACACGAACATTGTCAGATGACAAGTTTCCATCAATAATGTTAGAAACACTTGCTCCTAATGTAGTGGTATAATATGCAGGCTTCGCAACTTCTGAACCAGACACCGCAATGTTTTGACTTAAATCAAGTTTCCCTGTATTAAAAAATCTTCCTATGAATGCGACATGTTGAGGCTTAATTGTCCAAACCACATCTCCTTTATTTATCGGGTCAATTTTATTGATTTGAACTCCAACTAAACCACTTGGATGAGGACCTTCAAACTTATTTACCTCTATGCCTGGGATATTGGAATACACTTCATTGCTTCCTTTGGCGTGTTCATTTAGATGAACAGTTCCATCGGTAAGCATTCTTAGTATTTCAAAACCTGATTTTAAATTGTCTTCCTCACCTTTCAATGCTATTGAAATATCTGCAGCCAAAGGAGCAGAATCAAAACCTGATACGTGAATCGCTTTAGGTGAAACATCTACATCAGCGATAACCCCAAAAGGTCTCTGAACGATGAATGGCCATAACCCTGCAGATAACATCAAAGACTTTATCTCATCTCTTGATTTTGAAGAGTAGCCATTCGTGTCAAATGTTTTGTACTCATTTGAAGAATCTGCTTTAATCGTAACAGCCATTATTGCTCTTCGATCTCCTCTTACAATCTCATTTACTTCTCCACTCACTGGAGAGGTAAAACAGATATTGTCATTTTTTTTATCTGTAAATAGACAGTCTCCTGCTTTCACTTTATCCCCTTGCTTAACAACCATTTTGGGCAATAACCCTTTAAAGTCTTTCGGCTTGACGGCATAAGTAGCAGGGGCGTTCACGCTGATGAAATCATTAGAAGGTTGCCCTTCTAGCTTGATATCCAAACCGCGTTTTATTTTTACATTTTTACCCATGAAATGCTTTATAAATTTTGCTGCAAATGTATGATTTTGACTAAATAATAAACAGCCTAATTCAATGTTTTGTTTCGTCAAATGGCTTGACAAAAAAAACTATTTGTAACTTCCTATATATCAGAATTATAACTCGACAAATGCTACA
>JBMYYN010000240.1:0-3909 GCA_049609445.1 Bacteroidia bacterium
TTCGCTACTACAACCCCTTCTTTAGATGGTGTAGCTTTAAGAGATGCATCCTTTACATCACCAGCTTTATCTCCAAAGATAGCTCTAAGAAGTTTTTCTTCTGGAGAAGGTTCAGACTCTCCTTTTGGAGTAATTTTACCAATAAGAATATCTCCTTCTTTGATTCTAGCTCCAACACGGATTAGACCATTTTCGTCAAGATTTTTAGTAGCTTCTTCACTTACATTAGGAATATCATTTGTAAGCTCTTCTATACCTCTTTTGGTATCTCTAACCTCAACATCGTGCTCCGTTATATGAATAGAAGTAAAGTAATCATCTTTTACTACTTTTTCAGAGATCACAATCGCATCCTCAAAGTTATATCCTTGCCAAGGCATGAATGCTACTTTTAGATTACGTCCTAGTGCTAATTCTCCGCCTTGAGTACCATAACCTTCACTTAATACCTGACCAGTCACAACCTTATCCCCTTTCATTACAAGAGGTCTAAGGTTAACAGTCATATTTTGATTAGTTCTACGGAACTTAGTCAAGTAATATGTTTTAGAATCACCGATGAAACTTGCAAGCATGTCATCATCAGTCATATCGTACTTGATTCTTATTTCATCAGCATCTACATACTCTACAACACCGTTACCTTCAGCTACTAACTGAGTTCGAGAATCTTTAGCAACTTGAGCTTCTAATCCTGTTCCTACAATTGGTGCTTGCGGATTCATAATAGGCACCGCTTGACGCTGCATATTTGATCCCATCAATGCACGGTTGGCATCATCGTGTTCCAAGAATGGAATAAGTGATGCAGCTATAGATACAATTTGATTTGGAGCAACGTCCATATAATCAATCTTGCTCTTATCTTCGATTGGGAAATCACCTTCAAATCTCGCCTTAACTAAATCGTTAGTAAGATTTCCTTTCTTATCAAATGGAGAGTTAGCCTGAGCAATGATATGCTCATCCTCTTCCTCAGCACTTAGATATACTACATCCTCTTCTACCTTTACTCTTCCTTTTTCAACTTTTCTATATGGCGTCTCTATAAAACCAAGGCTGTTGATCTTAGCGTGAACACATAGCGAAGAAATAAGTCCAATATTCGGTCCCTCAGGAGTTTCAATAGTACATAGACGACCGTAGTGAGTGTAGTGAACGTCCCTTACCTCAAATCCTGCTCTTTCTCTCGAAAGACCACCGGGACCTAATGCTGACATTCTTCTTTTATGAGTAACCTCTGCAAGTGGATTCGTTTGATCCATAAACTGAGATAACTGATTTGTTCCAAAGAATGAATTAATGACAGATGACAATGTTCTCGCATTTACCAAATCAGTAGGTGTAAATACTTCATTATCTCTAACGTTCATTCTTTCACGGATAGTTCTTGCCATACGAGCAAGACCTACACCAAATTGATTATACAACTGCTCTCCAACAGTCCTAACCCTTCTATTACTAAGGTGATCTATATCGTCCACATCAGTTCTAGAATTTACTAACTCTATTAAGTATTGAATTATAGAAATAATATCCTCATTAGTAAGTACTCTATTTTCCTTTTCAGCACTAAAACCTAATTTTTTATTTATTCTATATCTACCTACTTCTCCAAGATCATATCTCTTGTCCGAGAAGAATAGTCTTTCAATAATGCCACGAGCCGTTTCTTCATCAGGCGGATCAGTATTTCTTAATTGGCGGTAGATGTGCTCTACAGCTTCTTTACCTGAGTTAGAAGTATCTTTTTGAAGAGTGTTAAGTATGATTTGGAAATCATTCTTATCATCAGTTTCTTTACTTAAAATAATAGTTTTAACACCTGATTCAAGAATCTCAGCCATGTGATCTTCTTCTAGAACCGTGTCTCTTTCTATTACAACTTCGTTTCTTTCGATAGATACAACCTCACCTGTATCCTCATCCACGAAATCCTCGATCCAAGAACGCAACACTCTTGCCGCCAATCTTCGACCGATTACTTTTTTAAGACCTGCTTTGGTTACCTTAACATCTTCTGCTAACCCAAATAGATCTAAAATATCTTTATCCGCTTCGTAACCAATAGCTCTAAGAAGAGTAGTTACAGGGAATTTTTTCTTACGATCAATGTAAGCGTACATAACGTTATTCACGTCAGTCGCAAACTCAATCCAACTTCCTTTAAACGGTATAATTCTAGCCGAATAAAGTTTTGTACCATTTGTATGGTAGCTCTGTCCAAAGAATACACCAGGAGATCTGTGAAGTTGTGAAACAATCACACGCTCTGCTCCATTGATAATAAATGACCCTGTAGGTGTCATATATGGTAGTGTACCGAGATACACATCTTGTACTACAGTTTCAAAATCTTCGTGTTCTACATCATTACAGCTAAGTTTCAACTTAGCTTTTAGAGGAACAGCGTGAGTCAAACCACGTTCGATACATTCTTGAATTGTATATCTTGGTGGATCAACAAAATAATCTAAAAATTCTAAAACGAAGATGTTTCTAGTATCAGTGATTGGAAAATTCTCACTGAAAACTTTAAACAAACCTTCAAACTTTCTATCTTCAGATGAGGTCTGAAGTTGGAAAAATTCTTGAAACGATTTTAACTGTACATCTAAGAAATCTGGATAGTCAATCACCTTAGCGATCCTTCCAAAATTTATTCTTTCGTTATATTTTGATGACAAGGTTATTTAAATGTTTGGTGTTAATGGAAATGGAAAATATAAAAACGCCAAAAGACCCACTGAAATCAGGGGTCTTTTAGACGGTTATTTTTAAAAATTACTTAAGTTCAACTTCAGCTCCTGCTTCTTCTAACGCTGATTTTAAAGCATCTGCTTCATCTTTTGAAACATTTTCTTTAACTTCTTTTGGAGCTGCGTCTACTAATTCTTTAGCTTCTTTAAGTCCTAAACCAGTTAAAGTCTTAACTGCTTTTACTACTTGAAGCTTTGCTGCACCTGCAGATTTCAATACTACTGTGAATTCTGTTTGTGCTTCTTCTGCGTCACCACCACCTGCTGCTGGTCCTGCTGCTACTGCAACTGGAGCTGCTGCTGGCTCGATTCCGTACTCATCCTTAAGGATAGTTGCCAATTCGTTTACATCTTTCACTGAAAGGTTAACCAATTCTTCTGCTAATTTTTTAATGTCAGCCATTTTTTGTTTTGTTTAAAATTTTGTTTTTGTAATAAATTAATTTTCTCTCTCGGATAATGTCTTAAGTAAACCAGCGATTGTATTTCCACCTGATTGAAGAGCAGAAACAACATTTGTAGCTGGTGAACGTAACAGTCCGATAATTTCTCCAACGAGTTCATCTTTAGTTTTCAGATCTACTAGAGAACCTAGTTGATCATCTCCGATGAATACGTCAGAATCGATGTAAGCACCTTTTAGTAACGGTCTTTCGCTAGTTTTACGAAACTCTTTAATAGCGATAGCAGGTGACTTAGGATTGGAAGCAAATAAGAGTGCAGTTGTGCCTACTAATGTGTCTTTAAGTTCTCCCCATTCGGTTCCACTTTTTTGCAATGCTTGGTGAACAAAAGTATTTTTGATCACTTGCATTTTAACACCATTTTTATGCAACAACTTTCGTAAGTCGTTATTAGAATTTGCTGATAGATTTGAACTGTCAGTTACGTATACGTACTGATACTCTTTTAAGTTCTCTACTAGCTCATCTATTATTATATTTTTTTCTTCTTTGTTCATTTTCTGTAAATTTTATCAGTTAAACAATTAAGCGATTGATTTTGGATCTACTTTGATACCTGGACTCATAGTACTAGACATCGTAATGCTTTGGAAGTAAATACCTTTTGCAGCAGATGGCTTAAGTCTAGTCAATGTATCAATTAACTCTTTAGCATTTTCGTAGATCTTATCTTTATCAAAAGAAAC
>JBMYYN010000241.1:0-3897 GCA_049609445.1 Bacteroidia bacterium
AGCACTTCTTCTGTATTTATAATTGGAGAATTGTTACTCTCTAGTTTTTCAAACCGATTCTTTAGGTCATAACTAAGCACTCCGAAATACCAATTCTGTGATGAGGAAACTGCTTTGGTCAGGTCATCGTAGTTTATTAAAATCTTACTAGCTCCATAAGCAGCTAAAAATTCATATTTACCTCCTCTTACTCCGCTGTTAAGTTGACAACTATCGAGTACACAGGAATACTGAAACTCTTTGGTGTAGAAGTATGCGAGTTTTTTAAATGAGTCTAACCCTTGAGATGATATGTAGTCTTGGATACTATTTTTCATCAAAGTAATTTGCGATTAGAGAAGCTTTACTAGGTCCGACTACTGAGGCAATATCCTCAACTTTTGTTTTTTTAATACGGCTTACGGATTTGAATACTCTCAAAAGCTCAGCAGCAGTCTCATCTCCAATGCCTTTTATTTCTGTAAGCTTACTCACTATAGTTCCTTTACTTCTTCTGTTTCTATGATGTGTGATGCCAAATCTGTGGGCTTCGTCACGCATATGCTGAATGACTTTCAGAGATTCGGACTTCTTATCGATATAGAGGGGAAGGCTATCTCCGGGATAGTATATTTCCTCGAGTCTCTTTGCTATACCGACTATGGCTATCTTGCCATACAGATTCAGGTCTTTGAGAGCTTGCACGGAGCTAGAGAGTTGACCTTTTCCCCCATCTATGACTATCAGTTGAGGAAGCGGCTGTTCTTCCTCGACTAGTCTTTTGTATCTTCTAGTGAGAGCCTCGTACATACTGGCAAAATCATCTGGTCCTTCTACCGTTTTTATATTGAAATGGCGGTAATCTCTTTTGCTTGGTTTTCCATTTTTGAACACCACGCATGCACTTACGGGAAATGCACCTTGAATATTGGAATTATCAAAACATTCCATGTGGTAAGGAAGCTCTGTGAGGCGTAAATCTTTCTTAATGGTACCTAGAAGTCTTTCCACTTTCAATTCTGGATCTAACTTTTCATATTGATTCGTTTTTTCCTTCATGTAGAGCATGGCATTCTTCTTACTTAGGTCCAGAAGTTTTTTCTTGTCTCCAGCTTTTGGGGTGTTGAAGTTGCCTTCTAGAGCAAGCTTTGTTGGGACAATTATTTCTTCTGTGGAGGTGTTCAGTGTCGATATTTCACCGTACGCCATTTCTAGCAACTCCTCAGTAGATTCCGCCATTTTTTTCTTCATCTCCAGATTCTTTGACTGTATGATGATCCCACCAGAAATCCTTAAGTAGTTTATGTACGCATATCGTTCATTTTCCGATATGTTAAGCACGTCTACGTCAGTTATTCTTGGGTTGACCACTGTACTTCTGCTTTGGTACTTGGCAAGCATGTCGAGTCTTTCTTTATAGATGTTTGCTTCTTCATACTTCCAATCTGCAGCACTACGTTCCATCTTGTGCCGGAGATGGTCTTTTACTTCTTTGAGGTTTCCTCTAAGGATATGCTTTATATGTTGAATACTTTCTCGATACTCATCCTCGGACTCCAGTCCTTCACAAGCTCCTTTGCAATTCCCTATTTGATACTCTAGACAGACTTTAAACTTCTTAGCGGATATGTTCTTTTCTGAGAGGTTGTAGTTGCAGTTCCTAGTTGGGTATATCTTCTTACATAGTTCAAGGACTACCTTCATAAGCCTAATGTTAGAATAAGGTCCATAGTATAAGCTGCCGTCTTTTTTAGGATTACGCGTAGTCAGAATTTTTGGGAACCTTTCGTTTGTAATCTGAATTAGTGGGAAGGTTTTGTCATCCTTTAAGGCAATGTTGTATTTAGGTCTGAATTCCTTTATTAGACTGTTTTCCAACAAAAGAGCATCCATCTCTGTAGGAACCACTGTAAGGTTGATGTCCCATATTTTACTAACTAAAATCTTAGTCTTGCCATTTTCATATTGATTTTTATTGAAATATGATTTGACTCTGTTTTTCAGATTTTTAGCTTTACCGATGTATATAATAGTTCCTGATTTATCATAATACTTGTAAACTCCAGGTGCTTCGGGAAGCAGTTTTAGTTTTGAGGTAATGGGTGCTATTTCAGGTGGCTTTGCCAAGAATACGAAGGTAAGTGAATGAGTTTTTATGAAAAGATATCTTGTCTCCGGGTATTACTATTTTTTATTAGATGAGACTGTTTCTTTTGGTTTGTTGATCCAGATTCTATCGCCATCAAATTTGGGAGCTTGCACAGACATTACTTTAAGAGCATGTCTTGATAAAGTTTTGACAGAATGGACCGATCCTTTTGGAATTACGATGACATCGCCTTTTCTTATTGTGAATGTGGAGCTATCCAAAGTCATTCTTCCTCTGCCAGAAAGAACCTGAATGTATTCTGTATGGTGTGCGTGGTAGTGTGGGAGAACCCAGTTTTTTACCCATATCATATACGTGCTTTGAGCAGAATCGGTATGGATTAGTTTGACGTATACATTTGGATAGTTAGATGAATCTGGATTTATATGGTGCGTGTCTATTTTTTGAGCATACGCCATCGAGCCAAAAATCAGTATTGATAGAAATAGAATAGTTCTTTGCATATTATTTACAATTATAAGGTAACTATTCGTTTGCTTTGTACGTTATAAAGAAAGAATAGAATTGCGATTTACTCTTGCATATATTTTGTTGTTCAGCTTTGGCTTTAGTCAAGCACAGACATCTGTTTTCAAGGCTCGTTTTAAGTCTTTGCAAAACGGTGAACCTATCCTTTATGCTAAAATTTCATCTCCAGGTTTTGAATCAAAACTGACTAACATAAATGGAGATGTCCAAATTCAATATAATGAAGGAGCTAAACTTATTGTTTCTCACTTGGTATACGATACGTTGGTTATCAATACAAATGATTGGAAAAATAGAGATTCTCTTCTTTTTTACCTACAACCCAAAGTGTATCAGCTACGTGAGGTCACCTTTAGTATATTAGGCCAGCGGTCTTTGTTTGACAATAAGTTTGTAAAGAATGATTTAGGCAAGAGTGATGAAGAAAAGGTTCGCGATAAACTGAAGATTCTTGGATTGCGTGATGAGCTGATTGGCTTGGATAAATCCGCCCAAGGAGGAATGGTACTGGGTAGTCCAATTTCGTATCTGTATGATAAATTTAGTAAATCAGGGAAAGAAAGGACTAAATATGAGATGTTAGTCGCAAGAGACAGGCAACGTCAAATTACTAAAAAGCAGTTTGATAATCTTACGGTTACTATGTTGACCAACTATACTGAAGAAGACTTAGAAAAGTTCAAATCCTTTTGCGAGTTTCATCCTAGTTATCTGAAAGCGGTCGATGCTTTGACTCTGTATTATGAGATTATCAGGTGTAAGAAGGAATACGTAGAGAAAGGGTTCTAAGGGTTTAGTGCAGTACCATGCCAAGTCCAAATTTAAGAACAAGAAGGTTGCTGTATTTTAAGCTCTCTTTCGCATTTTGAACGAGAAAGTCTTCGGAAGTTTGATTGTCGTCATAACTGTTTAAATCTAGAGTGCCTAACCCAAAATTTAATGACGAGCTTAACCCTAACTTGTAGTAAATGTCTTTGGTAATCTGATGAGTATTTCCAAATTCAAAATCCATTGTCAAATATGAAAAATCTACTTCTCTATTGTCCAGAGATATTATGTCATTGCTTCCTCCCCATGAGTTATTATACCCTGGATCATCAGTAGCTAGGATCATATCTTCATGCGTAACATTGTAATTATGGCGAGTTAGCCCAATCCCAAAATAGCTTCCAATTGGGGCTATGGATGCTTTTCTAGATCTAAACCATTTTACACCAGCTCCGTATGAAAACCCTTTCAGCTTAGCATAACCATATTCTTCATAGAAATTATAGTCCCAA
>JBMYYN010000242.1:0-3873 GCA_049609445.1 Bacteroidia bacterium
CTGTTAAAGTCACATTAGAACCACTTCTAAGATAAATTGTTGCTTCTGTAGACCCAGTGAATGGGTTTGGATAGTTTTGACTTACTACAAATAGTTCAGCAGTTTTTTCTACTTCTTCAGCACCTGCAAGGTTTTGACCTATCACATTATTAAGTATATCTGTTACAGGTATTGCAGCATAGTGCATTCTGTTGATATCATTTGGGTGAGTTCCAGCAGAAGCTGAATGATTCTGCAATGCCGTACCAGGAGTAGCATCTTGCTGCCACATTACGTGTAAGAAGTCATTTGCCATCTTAGCAGCACATGGGAAGTTGCACTCTTCTGTTCTATCTTGAGTGATGTTTTGAGGTCCCATCCAAGTATCTCCACCATCCGTAGAATACGAAACCAAAATATCTCTAAAGTTTGCATTCAAGAAGTGCGTAGCTCCTTCTATCGGTGCAGAATAGACAACATAAAGATTTCCATCTTCATCAATACTAGCAGAAGGCATAGTTACTAGAGAAGTCGCTCCTGTTCTCGCAGCAGAAAGCAAGTTGTTTGGAATATTCTCATTTGCATCAAGAGCATTCCAAGTCTCGGCATTCAATGTAAGTGTACCATCTTCATCCATATCTATAGTAGAACCTGCAGCATTAGGTTCAGTATCTCCTTCTTTCCAATGTCTAAGTTGAGATTGTCCTGGGAAAAAGAAGAATGTAGTATCTCCAGATGCATCATCTACACCTCCCATTACTCTACCTAAACCCCAAAAAGCATGAACTTTGCCATCAGCATCTATCATCACATCAACAGATCCATCATTTGTATCCATTGTATCACCTGACAATAATAATTCAGCATCTCTTCTAAGTCCTTTATAAGGAAGATTATCAACATCAGTATATGTCCAAGACTCACCATTATCTGTAGACTTCCAAAGAGATAAAGGATCTCCAAGTCCACCTAACAATATAGCTACGATAGAATCTCTAACGTCTATGGCATAAGAATCACCTCCACCATTTTCATATAATGTACTATCATAACCAGGTAATATCATATGCTCAACTTGTGCAGTATCTCCTGAAACATTCCATCTACTATACGTAGTAGGACTTGCAACACCTGCTCTAGTGACAACAGGAACATTACTTGCTGTACTAGCCCAGTAGTTTGAGATGATATGAATGTTACCATTTGAAGTAGCACTTCTGTTCCAGATAGGTACTCTATTATCATTTGTAGTCACATCGTCGAGAACTGCGTCTTTAGATGTAAAAGTAGCACTACCTTTAGTTGTGTTCGTAGACATAATAAAACCTCCAGTACTAGATTCATGAGCAATAACTCTCTCAGAGCCATCCTCTAATAACATAATAGATGGCCATCCGCTTCTTTTTGTACCTTGCTCTATTTTATTGTTTCTATCAGTCAACCAGTCTGAACCATCATTGTGATTATAACCCGCTCCTCTATTAGGATAACCAGAACCTGCGTCTGGACTTGCTGTCCATACTGTACTAACTGTACCATCCGCGTGCAATACAATTCTACGTCCAGGACTAGAGTTGGTCTGAAGATCATAATAAGTCTCGCCTAACAATACATAAGTATAGTTTTTAGCTTTTTTATTCTTCGTGTTGTACGTAGACTCTCCTGGAGTTTGAGCAACTGCTTCACTATCAGTCATCTTGATCGTTTTTGCTGATACAGCATGCTGATCAGCATTTGAAACCTTCAATTCTTTGACAGGCTGCTGTGCTAGTAGCATAAACGGTGAAACTAATAAAAATGTAAGTAATGTTTTTTTCATTGTTGGTTATTTTTAAATAATGGGCGGAAATTAAAGAATTATTACAAAAACGTAAGCTAAAAGTTCACTAAAGGCTTAAAATCTTTAAAATCGTCTCTTGAAATAAGGAAACTTGGTCTCCGCTATTCTCTTTTATACCTTTAAATTTTAAATCGCAATCATTAAGAGCCTCTATAGCTTTCAGAATTCTTCTACCTCCATAGTTTACAGATGCCTGCCGATACTCTCCTATAGCAAAGAAAGGGATACCTACCGCAGCCATTATCTCCTTGTCTGTACTTCTAGTCATACTCTGCATCACTGCCACCTTTCTAAAGTAGGTAAACAGAGCACCATTGAGCATCACAAGTGGATTTGTATTGAGATTCGCTAAAAAATAATTTAGAATCTCGATGGTTTTAGCTTTTTGTTTCTGAGCAAGAGCTTTTTGCAACGCAAAAATATTGTACTCCTTATTGATTCCGACAAACTTCTCGATATGCTCCTCTCTTATCTTGTTCCCCTTTTCTACGTTACTAAAAACTTTATCTAATTCTTTAATAATAACTGAAAACTTAAAGGCACTGTTTTCTACAAGAAGGTGCAGAGGCTTGGGTTCTATGTCATAGCCTGCATCAGTTATGTATTTAGAAATGACTGATAGAATCTCTTTCTCTGGGACGGGATCTGAAGTAAACACGCGAGCATGTTTCTTAAAACCCATTCCTGCTTTTCGATTCATTGGCATCTTCTTCCCTGGATGATACCAAACCAATACCGTGCTTTCTACAGGATTTTCCAGATAAGAGATAATTTCATCTGGCTTTTTGCAGTACTGTGCTTCTTTATACACGATAAGCTGTTTATCTGCCATCATTGGAAATCTTCTCGCCACGTTAAGTATCTGAGAAACCTCTACTTCTTTGCCATAAAACACATGATGATTGAAGCTTTTTGTCGCATCATCCAATACCACTTCTTCAATTTTCGAAATCAATTCTTCGAGAAAATGGTACTCTTCCCCATGCAATAAGTACAATGGAGCAACTTCATTTTGCTCCAGCTGTTGCATTAAGACGTTGAAATCATTGTATGAACTAGTACCTTTGGCCACGCTTATCTATAAAGACGTGCAATTAAACTTCGATAAATTTAACTTTCAAATAAAAAGCGAAAATAATCAGACATACATTTTCGACATCGTTCGAAAAAAGTATCTGGTTCTCACTCCAGAAGAGTGGGTACGGCAGCATTGTGTCCATCAGTTAGTGGCAAATGGTTACGCAAGTGCCCTTATGAGCATAGAAAAAAGTCTTCCCAATTCTAAAAAGCGGTATGACATCATCGTGTATGGAAGAGATGGCAAACCAGAAATCCTTGTAGAATGTAAAGCCCCTACTGTCAAAATCACAGAAGCTACACTAAACCAGGTAGCAAGCTACATCATACTTCAAGAAACACCTAACATACTGATTTCTAACGGATACAATCACTTTTTCATAAGAAGAGAAAACGGTAAGTTGGAAATTGTGGATGAATTTCCTGAAAATTAAAAGATAAGAAATTAAAAAAACGAAATTTGCACCAATTTTAGACAGATATGGCAATACTTATTATCGTTGTTTTTGTTCTAGGTTATGCAGCTATAGCCTTTGAACACCCATTAAAAATTGACAAAGCGGCAAGTGCTCTTGTCACAGGAATGCTTTGTTGGGCTATTTATGTTTTCTCTTTAGGAGGAGGACATGAAGCCACAGAAATCATAGAATTTGGTAAGGACTACGTCAACGGAGGTCATCATGTAGGTGGATTATACCATCACTTATTTGACATTGCCAACATACTCTTCTTCTTGATGGGTGCGATGACCATAGTAGAGTTAGTTGATGCTCACGAAGGTTTTGCGGTAATCACGAACAGAATTAAGACCAAGGATATCACAAAGCTTTTATGGATTATCTGTATACTAACATTCTTCTTCTCTGCCGCATTAGACAACCTTACGACCACCATCGTAATGATATCTTTGCTTAGAAAACTGATAAAAGATCAAAAAACAAGATGGATGTTTGTAGGTATGGTTGTAATAGCGGCTA
>JBMYYN010000243.1:0-3859 GCA_049609445.1 Bacteroidia bacterium
ATTTGCTTAAGGTATGAACATGCTGCTCGTGTACTTTTTTCTACAGATTTTCTTTCGTCCAACTGACTTGAGATGCTTAGATCAAAAATTCTTCCTGTAGCTGGCATAAATTGCCAAACTCCCGCTGCTCCTACTCTCGACCAAGCGTATGGGTTCAGACCTGATTCGATTACGGACAAATACTTTATTTCTAAAGGCATATCATACTCCAACAGAATTTCTTCATATAAAGGGAAGAAGTATTGTGATTTAGAAACCATTTCCTTCAATTTCCCTTGCCATCTAGTACCGAAATAGTCAATTTGACGTTTCACCAAGTGGTTATAATCCATAGATACAGTGAACTCTGAAGAGCTGATGTGTTTTTTGAATATTTCTTCAGTAACAGGAATGTGGTTCTCTTCAAATGAAATCAAATCATAGGATAAAACAGGAGCTGCTTCAGTTTCTGCACTTTCTTCTTTTGCCAAACTATTATCGACTTTAGACTCTATCGTATAAGTTGAGTCGATAGATTTAGACGAAAACATCTCGTGTACAGCGGTAGTGTCTTCTTCTCCAGCATAAGCGAATACTGGGATCAGTATGGCGAAAGGGATTATTAAGTTCAGCTTCATTGTTTACAAAGGAAAGTTCTCTAATTTTTAAATTTAGGTGTCTTTACCAACATAACGTTAAAGTGTTCAATATTATATAAATTAACTGTATATTGCATTTAAACTTTTCAAAATGAGCACAATATCCAATCCGTCATTTGAAGACTTGGCAAAACAAGCTAGTTTACAACCACAAGAGAAACTACTGGCAGTTAAAAAGAGCAACAATTCGCTGTCGATTGGTATTCCAAAAGAATCTACATTTCAAGAACATCGAGTACCTCTATCTCCTATGGCTGTGCAGTTGCTTGTTCAGCAAGGACATAGCGTGAAGATAGAATGTGGCTGCGGAGAAAAAGCAAATTTTTCGGACTTGGACTATAGCTCTATAGGGGCTGAGATTGTTTTTGATGCAAAAGCCACTTTTGATTCTGACATTATACTCAAAGTAGCACCTCCTACAGAAGAAGAAATTGAGTATATGAAACCTAACCAAATACTTATGAGTGCCATCCAGCTAGTCAGAACTAAAGATGTAATTCTGAAAAAGCTGCTAGCGAAGAACATCATTGCCATAGGATACGAATTCTTAAGAGACGACGAAGGATCTCTTTCTATTATCAGAAGTATGAGTGAAATTGCTGGTAGAGCATCCGTCCTGATCGCTGCTGAGTTTTTAAGTAACTACAATTCTGGAAAAGGAGAACTGTTTGGAGGTATACCTGGGATACAACCTACCCAGATTGTTATTATTGGAGCTGGTGCAGTCGGTGAATATGCTGCCAGAGCTGCCATTGGCCTAGGTGCGTCAGTAAAAGTATTTGACAATAGTATAGAAAAACTAAGGCGATTAGAAAAGACATTAGGAACGAGGGTCCATTCTTCTACCATAATTCCGAAAATACTAGCTAGTGCACTCAAGGAATGTGATGTGGCTATAGGTGCCCTCAGAAGTCCTTTAGGATTAAGCCCTTGTGTAGTGACTGAAGAAATGGTGACTGAAATGAGGCCAAAATCTATAATCGTAGACATCAGCATAGATCAAGGAGGATGTTTTGAAACTTCCGAAGCTACAAATCATAAAATGCCTGTGTTTGAAAAGCACGGTGTACTTCACTATTGTGTACCAAACATTCCTTCACGATTCTCAAGAACTGCAAGTTATGCACTCAGCAATATTTTCACTCCTCTACTGCAATTGATTGCTAAAGATGGAGGAATAGAACAATGTCTTCGAAATCATACGGGTTTAAGAGAAGGAACCTATATATATAAAGGAAAACTGACCAACATGGTATTGTCTGAGAAATTTAACATTCCAAGACGAGAGATAGAATTCTTACTCGCAGGATTGTAAGTTAGCTATTTGCAATAGGTTTTCTGAGCTTCGAAAGCTGGTCCATAACTGAGCTCAGTTGCTTTTTTAAAATCTGAACACGCAAGTTGTAAGAGCTTTTCATTCTCTTTGAATTGCTTTGCTGATTTCTTATTCTTAGAAGAAGACTTAATTGCAGACACTTGGTCTATTCTTACCAAACCTCTATAATAGTATCCCGCACCATTAAGAGGATCGTACTTCATCGACACATTATAGTCCCTTATTGCACTTTCATAATCCTTCATTTTCAAATAGCACTGACCTCGGTTTACATAGGCCTTATAGTATTCAGTGTTTATCTGAATTGCTTTTGAGAACTTCTCTACTGCATCGTTATACTTCAATTGTTTCATCAAACAGTTTCCATAGGATAAATAGAGTTTTTGCCTTTGTTCTTTTTTCAGCTGGAACTGCATCGCATATTCAATATCTTCTATACTAGATTTGTAATCACCGAGTTGAAAAAACACCTTAGCTCGATTGATATATGCCTTGCTATACTTCTTATCCAATCCTAATGTTTTATCATAGGCTATTAAAGCATTCTCGTATTCTAATATACCCATATAACTATTTCCTTTATTAAAATACGCATGAACGTACTTCTCGTCATACTTTAGTGCTTTTTCATAATCCTGGATAGCATCGGAATATCGTTGCAATTTGAACTTGCAAACTCCCCTATTGTTATATAATACTGCTGCGTCTGATTTTATTTCTATAGCTCGTGTATACTCTATAATAGCACCAGCATAATCCTTCTGATTATACTTAGCTACTGCCCGCTTATAGAAGTCTCCTGCAGACTGAGCATCCGAGTGAAACCCAATGCATCCAACGAAAACAAATAGAAAAAGTAGTTTTTTAGACATGTAATAGTATCTAACGAATATAAAAAAAAATCCCGACTTATACCTTTAACATAAGTCGGGATACTCAATATGAAAGCAGCAAGTGTTACTTGCGTTTCTTGTTTTTATTTGCTTTTGGGCTACCTCCTATAGGCTTTCCTGTACGCGGATCTACTCCTCTTTTCTTAGCCATATCTTCTAATCTTTTCTGCAGACCAGATTTCTTTACCTTCACTTTCTTCTTTTTGCTTTCTTGTATCTGTTTGTGAAGTTTGTCTTCATCGATCACAAAAGTTCGAATAACATAGTTTTGAATAATAGTGATACATGTAGACAAGAAGTAATAGAATGAAAGTGCTGCTGCATAATTGTTAAAGAACCCAAGGAACATTATAGGCATGATGTACATCACTGTCTTCATTGGACCTACCATTTGACCACTGTTCTGACTATTCATATAGGTATAGAAAATAGTGACTGCTGTCATCATAAGCGTAAATAAACTTACGTGATCACCATAAAAAGGAATTTCAAATCCATTAGGGAAGTCGAAAATACTATCATAACTACTCAAATCTTCCGCCCACCACAATCTCTCTTGACGCAGTTCTATAGATGATGGGAAGAATCTAAACATTGCAAAAAGAATTGGCATCTGTACAAGCTGCGGCAAACAACCTCCAAGTGGACTTACCCCAGCTTGTTTGTATAGTTTCATCTGCTCCTGCTGAGCCTTTTGCATGTCATCACCTGTTCGTTCTTTTATCTCATCCAGCTCAGGCTTCAATAGCTTCATTTTAGCTGTTGATTTGTAAACCTTAAACATTGGGAAAAACAATGCAGTTTTTATAATCAGTGTAAGTAGAAGAATGATTAGACCATAACTTACAAAATAGTTGTCGAGCCAATTAAAGATAGGAATAACAATGCCCTTATTTACCCAGCCAAAAATCCCCCATCCTAGAGGTATCATTTTTTCAAGAGAAATTTTCTCTTCTTTTAGCGTTTGATAGTGGTTAGGACCATAGTACAAG
>JBMYYN010000244.1:0-3857 GCA_049609445.1 Bacteroidia bacterium
TATTGGTGGCACTTTTATCATTTATTCAAATCGTAATCGGAGCTAATCTGAGAGAAGTATATGATCTATTATCTGTTTCAACTTTTAGTACTAAAGTAGATAGCTTGTACCCTACCCTTCACATACATGCCATTCTGGGTTCACTTATTATGGTACTTTCTATATACCTATTTGTAAAAAGCTCAAAATCAGACTATCACAGTAAGTTTCTAAAATATTTACTCATACTTTCAATAGCACAAATGGTATTTGGACCTATGGCGTTATTGGATCAATTTGCCGCTTTTTCAAAACTGTTCCATATTAGCATTGGTGCAGGGATATTCATTATACAATTTTATATTTGCACCACCTTAATCAAAAAAGGCAATAACACTGTAATAAATTGAAATCTACCGCTATACATACCGAGTCTGTAGGATTGAAATCTAAGCTTAGAGATTACAATCAACTCATAAAGTTTAGATTAACCTTTACAGTTGTTCTTTCTTCGGTACTTGGATATTTATTAGGAAACCAAGGAGCGATAGATTGGAATAGTCTTAGTGCTCTAATAATTGGTGGATTTTTGGTTGTCTCTTCTTCAAACGGTATAAATCAAATTATTGAGAAAGACTTCGACAAACTAATGACTAGAACTGCAAACCGTCCAATCGCTCAGAATCGTATGAGCATTTTGGAAGCAGGTGTATTTTGTGCAGTTACGGGAATTGTTGGAGTAAGTATACTTGGTCTCTATCTCAACACTTATGCAGCTCTTCTCGGTTTTGCATCTCTGATGAGTTATGCATTTATATATACTCCATTAAAGAGGGTTTCTAGTTTAGCTGTTCTTGTTGGGGCTTTCCCTGGAGCTATTCCTCCCCTTTTGGGTTGGGTTGCTGCTACTGGTGGATTTTCTACCGCTGCCATAGTTCTATTTTTAATTCAATTTTTTTGGCAGTTCCCTCATTTTTGGGCCATCGCATGGATTCTAGATGATGACTACAAAAAAGCAGGTTACAGACTATTACCTACTAAATCTGGTCGATCAAAAGCTTCAGCAACTCAAATCGTATTTTATTCCGCTCTACTTATTCCTCTAGGCATCCTACCGTACACACTTGGCATCTCTGGACTTGTAAGCATGTGGGTTATCATAGTTGGTTCCGTTATGTTGACATACTTAGGAATCAAGCTTTATAAAACTTTAGAAATAAAAGATGCAAAGAGGTTAATGTTTGCCTCTATTATCTACAACCCAATAGTCTTAATATCTTTATTAATAGACAAACTATAATGACTGAAGAACTCCAATATACAGGTAAAGTGCATCCAAAGAAGTTCAGTCTATGGTTGCTTCTATTAGGAATACTAATGCTTTTTGCTGGCCTTACGAGTGCATATATAGTACGTAGAGGTGATGGTAATTGGTTTGATTTTCAGCTTCCAAGTATCTTCTTATACTCTACAATAATTGTATTGCTAAGCTCGGCTACAATGATTTATGCATTTAGATCTGCGAAGGCAAACAATAAACAAGGCACCGTATTAGGACTATTACTAACTTTAGCATTGGGTATTGGCTTCGTTATCAGTCAATATATGGGATGGAAGGTTATGGAAGGCGATGGCCTTTACTTCGTTAATCCAAAATTTGGAGACAAAGTTTCTGCATCTTTCCTAATTGCAATAGCAGGAATCCATTTAGTACATATACTAGCTGGAATATTATATATACTTTCAGTGTTTATCAAGACTCTTAGACAACAAGAACTTAGTAAAAATACCCTTAGCATCGACATGTGTAATACTTATTGGCATTTCGTAGGACTGTTATGGGTTTATTTATATTTGTTTTTATATTTTGCACCCGATTTTTAACCAATGTCAACACAAACTATATCAAAATCAAGCACTTGGGGCGGAGGAAACTCGCCATTCAAAGTAAGTTATGGAAAACTCATGATGTGGGTATTCCTTCTTTCAGATGCTTTTACATTCTCTTCATTACTAATAGGTTATGGAGCGATACGCTACAGCTACCCTTCCACTGAACTTGCTCAGATTGAAAGTTTAGAACTTGGATTTGCTGAGAATGTTCAAGAAAAATTTGCAGCACCAGGAGTAGATGCTCATCACGGCGAACATTTTATCCCAGCATTGAGAGAAGCAGGCATATTTAACGAGATGCAATGGCCATCTCCTGATTTAGTGTTTAATCACTTCCCGTTTGCACACGGACTGCATTTGCCGTTGATTTTCGTAAGTTTAATGACATTGATACTTATTCTTAGTAGTGTTACTATGGTACTCGGTGTAGAAGCCGGACAACGGAATGATAAAAAAGCAGTTAGTAAATGGATGTTCTGGACCATTGTTGGTGGTTTTATGTTCTTAGGATGTCAAGCTTGGGAGTGGACGAACTTCATAACAGCCGGTGCTACACCATGGGCTAACCCTTATGGACCTCCAGCATTTGCAGCTCTTTTCTTCTTGGTAACAGGATTTCACGGATTTCACGTATTCTCAGGAGTTGTTTTGAATATCATAGTTTATGTAAACAATCTCAAAGGAACATATGAAGAAAGAGGCCATTATGAAATGGTTGAAAAAGTTGGACTATACTGGCACTTTGTAGATTTAGTATGGGTATTTGTATTCACCTTCTTCTACTTAATCTAACCCAATAAAATCGAATAATAATTATGTCTTCACACGGAAACAATAATATAGATATACACGACGAAGTAAACTACGACCCAACTGTTTGGGTTCCTAAAGCACATAGTCACGGAACAAAAGATATCTGGGTAAGATTCTGGATTCTTTCTGTTTTAACAATAGCTGACGTTGTAGCGTACTTTGCTGCTCCTCCAAGTATGGGAAGAAACATCTTCTTTATCGTAATGGGAATATTGAAAGCTTGGTTCATCGTAGGTACCTTCATGCACATGAAGCACGAGAAAAAAGGACTTTCAAAAATGATTATCTACCCTATGGTATTAATCATATTCTTGCTTGTTTGGTTGATGTTCGAAGGAAACTTCTGGGGAACATTTAAATAGTCAAACTAAACTGACATAATGAAACAAACTACTGGCAAATTAATACTAGTTGGTTTGCTTGCTATTCCTGTAATATGGATAGTCTTGTGGAAAATCACTTCTTTTGGCTATAATGAGTTACCCGTTTACTCTATGGATGAAATGGGCGTTGAAGAACCCTATTATATAGATAGTTTTTCTCTCACAGATCAAAATGGAGAAAAATTCACTCGAGAAGACATAGGAGACAAAATATTCATTAGTAATTTCTTTTTTGCTTCATGTCCTGACATTTGCCCTACCATAAATGGTCATATCAAGATAGCTTCAGAAAAGCTAAAGAACAGCACCGATGTGATGTTTCTCTCGCACACTGTAGATCCCTATAACGATACGGTTGCAGTGCTTAGAGACTATGCGGACAAGTTTGAAGCTAATGATGATCAATGGAAGTTCTTAACAGGTCATAAAAGCACTATTTATCACTTAGCTAGGGACAATTATAAAGCTGTAATACAAGAGGTTCCTGACACGAACGACTTCATACACAGTGAAAAGATAATGTTGGTAGACAAAGACTTTCACATTAGGGGTATATACAACGGTTTAGACATTAAAGAAGTGCTAGATATGGTAGAAGATGCTCGTTTTCTTCTCTCTTGTTATAAAAAGGAAGAATATGGTGAAAAACCTTAGTGACAAAACTGCCTTTCGTCTTGCTCTTAGTATTTCAGGACTAGTGCTACTTGTAGTTGTACTTATGTTCACAGGTATATTAAGCATTGATTCGAATGAAGTTCCGTCGTTTGTTTATCAATTACCACTTCTCCA
>JBMYYN010000245.1:0-3841 GCA_049609445.1 Bacteroidia bacterium
TATTTAGCTTAACTATGTGTAAATCTTCAGAACTAGTATTGCCGAAAGAGAGTCCAGATGTTACAAGAGAGAAACCAGAATTATCTCTACCACAAATCGAAACTTCACTCATTCCGTCTGTTAAAAAACCTCCATAAATATAAGATGTAACATTGAACATTGACGACGTATTAGAAACATCTATTAGGAGGGCGTCTAATTGAGAAGAGGGCGTTGCCGATGAAAAACTAATTAAGGCATTTCCGTTTGTTCTAATTTTTAGATCTGACAGCTCATTTTCTTCTGGGCTACCATACCAAAAACTATTGCTTATGTTAAGATTAGTATCAACCTCACACAAGAAAATATCCTTACTCCCAGTGCCGCCACCATAAGTGGTTCCTGCGATATACACTTTATTGTCTGTATGAGACTTGGCTACTTTTCCTATATCCGATAAAAAAGTTCCATAATTTCTCGATGACACTAATGTTCCTCCTGTGGTTAACACATGTATGCTCATGTCAGTATCCCCGATTCCACCTATTGTGACCGAGTCATTTTGTGTACTTCCTACAAGTACTATTCTTCCTTTCGCATCTTCTGCAACAGAATATGCTATATCATCGCCATCACCTCCAACTGATTTTAACCATGAAATATTTCCTGATACGTCTAATCTAGACACCAACATATTCAAGTCTAAAGTGTCAGACTTCACTTGGCCTGCAACGAAGTATGCACCTGTTTTGGATTGCACGACATCTAACGCTCTTTCATTACTATCTGACCTAAAATATTTTGTCCAAGATACTACACCAGCTGATGTCAACTTGGTAACAAAAGCATCTTCATCATCAAAAGCGGTGCTCCCGAGTGTATATCCACAAATAATAGCTCCTCCATCAACAGTTGATTTCATATTTAAAGCGACATCTTCTTCTGACGTACCATACGTATAAGACCAAATAGTAGAACCTAGTGCATTAGTCCTGGTCACTTGAAAATCATCACCTGAAGTGCTTGATCTATTCGTATTAGAAAGAATAAAATAATCTCCGTTTCCTAACTGAAATGAAGCCTGAGCCTTGTCCAATGAATCATTATTTATAGTTCTAAGGAAGTTGGTGTTTTGCCCAAATGCTATAGTGCTTATAGCAAGTGAACAGATCAGTGAAAGTAATTTCATATTGTAATATTTTTTACGTGTCGCAAATTAATTTTTTTCAAGAACTTGCCTGCCATCTTTTTGCAAGTTTAACCGAATAATCCACAAAGGATTCAAAACCTTTATTGAACGGAAGTACTTCCAACAGTTCTCCTCCTTCGCCTATACATTTGGTCACTTCTTGTGCTTCAAAACTCTTAGGACTTACGACGCTATTCAACTCCATAAAGCTAATTATTTTGTTGAATACATAGCTCAATTGAACGGCGGGCATTCGTCCACCACGTCCTGAACTTACTCCGATAGTTGCTATAACCTTATTATCAAACATATCTTTGTAATCGTCACTTCCAAATACGTGCACCATATTTATAATCTCCGCAGATGGAAACCAATTGTACTCCGGTGAGAGAATAAACACAAGTTGGGACTCATTCATCACCTGAATTAACTTTTTCTGAAAAGGTGATTCTGACCCTACATTCATAGGCTCCTCAGCGAAACCCGGCAGATCATAATTCTGAAAATCAACAATTTCACATGAGTCTATTAACTTAGAAAGTGCGTAAGCTACTCTTATTGTGTTATTCCCTTTTCGTGCGGAACCAGATATTATACCGACCTTCATTTATCCAAATTTAATGAGTTTAGCTATTTCCTTAACGTTCTTATAATTTCTACCAAAATCTATAAAAAAGAGTTTAGTAAAAGGACGACTTTCAATTTCGAATATATCTCCTTGCTTAGAAATAGTAATAACGTCAGGGGGAGAAAAATGAACCTTCTTCAATCCTTGAATTATACCGTTTTCCAACTCAATGGACTTAAATATTTGACCCTGCTCTTTAAGTTTATTTGATAATTCTTCAATTCCCACTTCACCTTTCACCTTTACATTTTGAACCGTTTTCAGGTAGTTTTTTTCTGGAGCACCTTCTATGACATCAAAACTAAGAGCATGGTATAGTGAAATTAAAAAACCTATCGCAAAAGAGATAAAAAGAGCAACCTCAAAATTATTCTGGATAAAGGTAAAACCATACCGCCATCCACCTTCTTTTGCATTGACTCCTATCCATACAATCGGAAGTAAAATCAGCATAACACGCAAAACATAGGTCAGTACTATGAATAGTTTAAATATGAATTTTGAAACGTTCATTATAATATCTTATTTAGTATGGCGTATGCCTTTAGTGAATCATTATTTTCTATATATCGCATAGCTTCAGATAAAGAAATATCAGAGCTACAATTTATTAGAGCTGCTTCTAATTCTGAATCGGTTGGAACAGATTGCATGTTTCCTAATATGCCTAGTTGATTACCTGTGAGCTTATCGCTCAGACGTATATTGTCAGGTAAAGAATCTACACCGATCCCGATAGTAGTAATCGGCTTATCTACTTCGAACATGGAACCTTCATTTGCACGACAATACCAATTTCCTCCCATTCTGCTTACCAAATCTATTTTCGTTTGATCAACTGCTCCATTGTCATCTAAAACATCCTCATTGATATGAATCTTTTGCACCTCACAGATAACAAGATTACCTGCACCTCCCTCGTGACCTAGTTCCTTTACTTCTATCACTTTACATTCCATTTGTACTGGAGACTCTTTTACCCTAAAGGGTTTTATTGTTTCTGATTCTACGGGCGTAAAACCTGCTTTATGAAACTCATCTACTCCAGCTTCGAATGGAGAACTAGCCAAACTCATCTGATGAACCATGTCATATGTGACTACGTTAATCACCACTTCAGGTACCACTTTCACATTATCATACGTATTTTTAGTGGTATTTGTACGCCCACTCCTCGCTGGCGAAAAAACCAAAATAGGAGGATTGGCACTAAACACATTGAAAAAACTAAAAGGTGCTAAGTTTCGATTCCCGTCAGCATCGATTGTACTTGCAAAAGCAATCGGTCGGGGACCTACACTTCCTAGTAGATAATGGTGTAACCTGGGTACAGCTATTTCCTTTGGGTCTATGGTTAGCATTTCTATTTTTTTATTACTAAAAACTTGTTCTTCTTTCCTCTCTGAAGCAGGATATATTTCCCGTTTATTAGGTCACTTTCCGAAAAAGTAAAATCCTCTTTGACTTTCTCACTATTTACTGAAACTGAGTTCTCCTTTAAAGCTCTTCTTGCTTCACTTTTACTTGCTAAAAATCCAGTATTACCACACATATCTATGATGTTAACACCCTCTATTTCTTCAACTTCCGATTTTTTAACTCCATCAAATACGGATAAAAAGTCCTTTTCTGACAGACTCCTTAAACTTTCAGAAGTAGCCTTGCCAAAAAGAATTTGAGTAGCAGCAAGTGCGGTGTTAAACCCGTCCTCTCCATGCACCCACATAGTAACATACTTAGCTAGTTCTTTTTGCACCAATCGCATGTGAGGAGCTTCCTTATGTTGCGATATTAAATCTTCTAAAAATGCTTTTTCGTGAAGTGTAAATATTTTAATATACCTCTCGGCATCTTCATCCGAAGTATTCATCCAAAACTGGTAAAACTCATATGGACTTGTTTTATCCGGGTCTAGCCAAACATTCCCTCCTTCACTCTTTCCAAACTTACTTCCGTCAGCTTTTGTAATCAAAGGTGCTGTTAATGAGAAACCCTTATTGGTATCTGTTGTATCCCCTTTTCTACGAATAAGCTCTGTTCCTGTA
>JBMYYN010000246.1:0-3809 GCA_049609445.1 Bacteroidia bacterium
TCGCGCCTGCTTTGGGAGCAGGAGGTCGTAGGTTCGAATCCTGCCACCCCGACTTAACCCTTGTAAACGTTGTTTACAAGGGTTTTTTTATGGTCGAAAATTTCAACTTTCCTAAAGTAGGAGTGCATAAAAAAAAGGCAACCATGTTATGATTGCCTTTTAGTATATATCTTCAAGTACGGTTATGCACTTAACATGCTCTTAAATCTTTCTTTGTAGCTTCCAAAAACTAAAACTAAGCAGAGTGCCAAGAAAACGATTGCTCCAATAGAATTTGCTGGATCATAAAGCAAATGGAAGATAGCTGCATTGAACAGAATTGCAATTAAAATTGTCAAAGATAGTGGGACATATTTCCCAATTAAAAGCAGGACCCCACAGATTATTTCCAGTATTCCTATTAAGCTTAAAAAGGTGCCACCAAGTCCGGTCATAAGTGCTCCCATGTCACCTGTAGGAGGTTCCATAGGCATAAAATTCAGAAATTTGTTAAGGCCAAAAACGACCATCATTAATCCAACTAAAATGCGGATTACCATTGTTACTTTTTGATTCATATTGTATTGTGTTTTGGTTATTGTGTCACAATATACAATATTTAGATGTATCTACATGGATTCGCGTATTTCTACGTCGTATACAGAGCTCAGAATTTTTATTTCTTAGCTTCTAAAGCAGCTTTGACGAATCTCACGAAAAGTGGGTGAGGAGTATCTACAGTACTCTTCAATTCTGGATGGTATTGTACACCCACAAACCAAGGATGTTCTGGTATTTCCACCACTTCTACAAGGTTGTTCTCTGGGTTTATCCCTACAGCTTTCATACCGCTCTTTTCAAAGTCTTTGAGATACTTGTTGTTAAACTCATATCTGTGTCTGTGACGTTCGCTAATTACCTGTTTACCATAGGCAGTAAATGATCGAGAACCTTTCTCTAATTTACATTTATATGCTCCTAAACGCATAGTCCCACCTTTTTGGCTAATATTCTTCTGATCCTCCATGATGTCTATTACAGCATCACTTGTCTCAGTCATTTCAGCACTATGAGCGTTTTGTATTCCTAGTACGTTTCTAGCATATTCTATGACTGCACATTGCATTCCTAGACATATACCGAAAAACGGAATTTTATTTTCTCTTAGATATTGAATCGTATCGATTTTTCCTTCGATACCTCGGTCACCAAAACCCGGTGCAACTAAAACTCCATCAAGTCCTTTCAATCTTTCGGCAACATTATCTTTATTTATGTTTTCAGAAGGGAATAACTTGAGGTTGACTTTGCACTCATTGACAGCACCTGCATGTATGAAGGCCTCTATAATTGATTTGTAAGCATCGGGAAGCTCCACATATTTACCTACTAGACCAATTGTAACGTCATCTTTCGGATGATTGAGTTTGAATAAGAAATCTTTCCAATTATCTAAATCAGCATCGCTTTGAGCTGGAAGTCTAAGTTTAGCTAAAACTACTCTGTCTAGCTTCTCTTTTTCCATTAATAATGGAACTTCATAGATCGTAGATGCATCAATACTTTCAATTACGGCGTTCTGGTTTACGTTACAGAAAAGAGCAATTTTATTTCTGACTTCTTTGCTTAATTTATGCTCTGTTCTACAAACCAATATATCTGGCTGTACACCAGCTTCTAATAGTTTTTGAACTGAATGTTGCGTAGGCTTAGTTTTAAGCTCCCCAGCAGCAGCAAGATAAGGTACTAGGGTAAGGTGAATCACTACAGAATCATCACTCCCTAGTTTTCTCTTCAATTGACGGACAGATTCTACGTATGGTAAGGACTCTATATCACCGACAGTTCCACCAAGTTCAGTTATAACGATGTCATAGTCTCCGCTGTTTCCAAGAATCTTCATTCTACGTTGGATCTCATCTGTTACATGTGGAATGATTTGTACCGTTTTACCTAAGTATTTACCTTCACGTTCATTGTCTATCACCGTCTGATAAACTCTTCCCGTAGTAACGTTATTAGCTTGTGAGGTAGGAACGTTTAAGAATCGCTCATAATGCCCCAGGTCTAGGTCGGTTTCTGCTCCGTCATCGGTAACATAGCATTCACCATGTTCGTATGGATTCATGGTTCCTGGATCCACATTTAAGTATGGGTCAAATTTTTGGATTGTAACTCTATAACCTCGTTTTTGTAACAACTTGGCTAATGAGGCAGAAATGATTCCCTTTCCCAATGATGAAGTTACCCCACCGGTAACAAATACGTATTTAGTATCCATGAATTTAAGTTTTTTTGTTTGTTCAAAAAGGGATTTGATTCACCTGAATGGTGAGAGATTCTCCGTTTGTGTACGGTTGTCAAAAGTAAGTGAAACTGACGTTTTTATGACTGAATCCTATTTTTTGGATTTCAATATGTTTTCAACAGCGATTAAATCTTCAGGAGTATCCACACCTATCAAGACATTTTCTGTAACCATAGCAGATACTACGATATGATTTTGAACCCATCTCAACTGCTCCAATCGTTCTGCTTCTTCCAATATAGAGGCATCTAAGTTCTTGATTTCTTCAAAAGCTGTAGCTGTATAGCCGTAGATTCCAATATGCTTGAAGGCAATATCTTCTTGGAATTCGTCCATATGCGGTATAGAGCTTCTGCTAAAGTAACAGATGTCACAGAATCCTTCGTCAAACGAAGTTGGTACTGCTTTGACCACATTTGGGTTTCTATATTCTTCTTCTTTAGAAATAGGTTGGATAAAAGTAGCTACATCCACATCTTCTTCTTCAAATAAATCAAGAAGTCGATTGATGTCTGCTGGATGTATAAGAGGCTCATCTCCTTGTAAGTTTATGATAACGTCATATTCTGTCCCATCCGAGGTAAGAATTTCTACTGCTTCTTCACAACGCTCTGTTCCATTAATTGGTTCGTCAGAAGTCAGTATAGCTTGTCCGTCAAATCCTTCTACAGCATTTATTATTTCCTCACTATCCGTAATTACAAATACGTCGGTAGCATCACTTTTTTCTACAGCTTCATATACCCACTGTATCATCGGTTTTCCCATTATAGGGGCCAGTGGCTTGTTTGGGAACCTCGTAGACTCCAGTCGACAAGGGATAAGAACTACGCTATTCATTATACTTCTCTATTTACGTCCCATTGTTCTAGGTAGTCAGCCACTCTACGAACGAACATACCTCCAAGAGCACCGTCTACGACTCTATGGTCGTATGAGTGAGAAAGGAACATTTTATGACGAATTCCTATCAAATCACCTTGTTCTGTCTCAATAACGGCCGGTTTTTTCACAATAGCACCCATAGCCATAATAGCTACTTGAGGTTGGTTGATAATAGGTGTACCTAACACGTTTCCAAATGTTCCAACATTGGTCACAGTGTATGTGCCTCCTTGGATTTCATCTGGGCTAAGTTTGTTGGCACGAGCTCTATTAGCTAGGTCATTTACAGTCTTAGCCAATCCTGTTAAGTTCATGAAATCTGCGTTCTTAATCACAGGGACAATCAAGTTGCCGCTAGGAAGTGCTGCAGCCATTCCAATATTGATGTTCTTACGTTTGATGATATTATCACCACTCACTGAAACATTTATTAGTGGGAAGTCCTTGATAGCTTTTACTATAGCTTCGATAAAAATAGGAGTGAAGGTAAAGTTCTCACCTTCTCTTGCTTTAAATTCTCCTTTTATTTTATTTCTCCAGTTTACTAGGTTGGTTACGTCTGCTTCTACGAAAGAAGTCACGTGAGGAGATGTTTGCTTACTATTCACCATATGATCAGCTATAAGCTTTCTCATAC
>JBMYYN010000247.1:0-3805 GCA_049609445.1 Bacteroidia bacterium
TGCCTTGCTGATTATTGCGGCATATATTGGCTTATTCCTATTGTTAATTTAGGGACAGAGCTTCAAATTTTAGTTTTCTAGCTTTATTTGCAGGATGCAAATGACAACTAGTAGAGAATATGCTGCTAAACTGGATAGAGAAGATGTTTTAGCAAAGTACAGAGGTCAGTTTTTTATGCCTCCAGGCAAAACCAGGTCTGAGCAATTATACTTTACTGGAAATTCTCTTGGTCTACAGCCTAAGTCTGTCAAAGATTTTATTCAGCAAGAGCTTGATGATTGGCAGAAGTTTGGTGTAGAGGGGCATTTTCACGGTAAAAATCCTTGGTTTAGTTATCATCATTTTTTTGAAAAAGAGGCTAAAGTTGTAGGGGCAAAAGCAGATGAAGTAGTAGTTATGAATAATCTTACTGTAAATCTGCATCTATTACTTGTTAGTTTTTATCGTCCTACAAAATCGAGGTATAAGATTATCATGGAAGCTGGAGCATTTCCTAGTGACATGTACGTTATCGAAAGTCAGGTGAAACATCATGGTTTTTCGTACGATGATGCTGTAATAGAACTGACACCGCGAGAAGGTGAGCATCACTTGCATACAGAAGACATAGTGAAAGCAATACAAGATGCCGGAGATGAATTGGCGTTGGTGTTTTTTAGTGGTGTTCAGTATTATACAGGACAGGCTTTTAACATCCCTGCAATTACTAATGCAGCCCATGACGTAGGAGCTTTAGCAGGTTTTGATTGTGCTCACGCAGCAGGTAATGTGAAAATGGAGTTGCACGACTGGGGAGTTGATTTTGCAGCTTGGTGTACGTATAAGTATATGAATTCGGGTCCTGGAGGTGTGAGCGGAGTATTTGTCCACGAAAAACATGGAAATAATCCTGAAACTCCACGTTTTGCAGGTTGGTGGGGACATAAAGAAAGTGAGCGATTCCAGATGAAACGCGGGTATATTCCTGAACCTGGTGCTGCAGGGTGGCAGCTTAGTAATGCTCCGGTACTTACTATGGCAGCTCATAAAGCTTCGCTTGAGATGTTTGATGAAGTTGGGATGGATGCTCTTGTAGCTAAAGGCAAATTGTTAAATAGTTTTATGGAGCAAGTAGTGTTAGACGCACAAGCAGCCAATGATAAACTGGAATTTGAGATCATTACACCTGAAGAAAGAGGATGTCAACTTAGTATGTTGACGAATGAAAATGGTAAAGCATTATTTGATTATCTAACGGAGAATGATGTAATAGCAGACTGGCGAGAGCCAAATGTGATCAGGCTTGCACCAGTGCCGATGTATAATTCGTTTATGGATGTGTGGGAGTTTGGTGAATTATTGAAATCATTCTAGCTAAGAATTAACTTAAAACAAAAAAGTCCAACTAAACAGTTGGACTTTTTTTAACTAACTAACTTTATTTTTAACTAAACTGCATCAACTTTAGAAATTGATGCTAAGAAGCTCATCACTGCTTCTTGAGGACAAATATATGTTTAGGTATTTTGGAATTCCAAGACTTGCTCGTCATTTTTCTCAAAAAGATTTAATTTATTCCCATTTTGAGAATATAGACTAAATACTGTTAATCTCTTGTAGTGCTTCTTTTAAACTGTTGTGCCCCTTTATTACTAAGATTAGGTGGTTTTTTCCTTGCTTGAATTCAAAGTGTTCGGGTTTTGTATTTACGTTTTGTAAGATCTTTGAAAAAGTCTCAGCTTGATAAAATTCTTCACCTAGGTTGTTATTAAAGTACAAGTGAGCTTCAGAATCTCTAGTTTTTACTTTTTCAGCATATATGTTTTGTGCTGCTATTTTTAGACGAACACTGAAAATTAGGTTCTTAACAGCCTGAGGCATGTCTCCAAATCTGTCTGTTAACTCCACTGAAAATGACTTCAGCTTATCTTCTGATGTGATGCTTGAAAGTGCGGTATAGAGATTTATTCGTTCCGCAACGTTGCTTACATATTTTTCTGAAATTCGAGCATCAAAATCTGGTTCTACAGTGCATTCTACCGAAAGACCTGATGTTTGATTTTGCTCGTCATCTTCCAGAACATCTTTGAATTCGCCGTCTTTTAACTCTCGTATAGCCTCGTCAAGTATTTTGTGGTACATACTAAATCCTATCTCAGAGATGAATCCACTTTGCTCTGCTCCCAAGAGGTTTCCTGCACCTCGTATATCGAGGTCACGCATAGCTACATTGAATCCACTACCTAAGTCTGAGTATTCTTCGATTGCTTGAAGTCTTCTCCTTCCATCTTCTGGAAGAGTGTACACAGGAGGTGCAAGTAAGTAGCAGTACGCTTTCAGATTGCTTCTTCCGACACGACCTCTCATCTGATGTAGATCACTCAACCCAAACATGTGAGCATTGTTGATAATGATCGTATTAGCATTTGGGATGTCCAATCCACTTTCTATGATGGTAGTTGCAACAAGCACATCATATTCTCCTTCAATAAACTGAACCATCACTTGCTCCAGCTCATCTCCTTTCATTTGGCCATGACCTACTATGACACGAGCATTGGGTACCAAGTTGCGTATTCTTTGAGCTACTTCATTGATGTCCTTCACTCTGTTGTGAATCATAAATGCTTGCCCGCCTCGTGCTAGTTCATTGCTTATGGCTTCTTGTATTATTTCGTCATTCCAAACTTGAACTTCTGTTTGTACTGGTCTTCTATTTGGCGGAGGGGTTTGGATAATGCTCAGGTCTCGTGCACCCATCAGAGAGAAGTGCAATGTTCGTGGTATAGGTGTAGCTGTAAGCGTAAGCGTGTCAACGTTTGCTCTAAACTCTTTCAGTCTTTCCTTAGCACTTACACCAAATTTCTGCTCTTCGTCTATGATCAATAATCCAAGATTACTAAACTTGGTCTTTTTGCTCAGTAGTTTATGTGTGCCAATTATGATATCTATTTTTCCCTCTTCTAGTTTTTTGAGAGTGGTAGTTTGCTGCTTAGCCGTTCTAAACCTATTGATATAATCTACTGTACAGGGGAAGTCCAGTAAACGGTCCCTGAAAGTGTGGTAGTGCTGCTGAGCCAATATAGTAGTTGGCACAAGGATGGCTACTTGCTTGCTGTCACAAACAGCTTTGAATGCGGCTCTAACTGCGATCTCAGTTTTGCCAAAACCAACATCTCCGCAGACCAGTCTGTCCATGGGATTTGGGCCTTCCATGTCTTTTTTAAAGTCTTCAGTGGCCTTCGCTTGATCGGGAGTGTCTTCGTATATAAAACTTGCCTCGAGTTCGGTCTGCAAGTATGTGTCAGGTGAGAATTGAAAACCTTTTTCAGCTTTTCTTTTGGCATAGAGCTTTATCAAATCTCGGGCAATATCTTTAACCTGAGCTTTGGTTTTCCTCTTAAGATTACTCCATGCGTCACTACCGAGTTTGTTCATTTTTGGCTCGGTGCCTTCTTTACCCTTATACTTACTTATTTTATAAAGAGAGCCAATATTTACATAGAGCAAATCTCCATTTTTGTACTCTAGACGGACTGCATCTTGCATCTTTCCTCCCATCTCCATTCGTTGTAGACCTTTGAATTGGCCTACGCCGTGGTCTATATGTACGACATAGTCGCCAGGGTTTAAGTCCTGAAGTTCTTTGAGGGATATCGCACCAGAAGTTGCGACTCTTTTGCCAGATTTAGCAAGGTAGTATCTGTTAAAAATTTGATGCTCTGTATAAGCAGCTATTTTAAGATCGTGATCGATAAAACCTTCACTTAAGCTTTTGTACACAGGTTGAATTGTGTATCCTGACTGTAGGTCATCAAAAATGCT
>JBMYYN010000248.1:0-3803 GCA_049609445.1 Bacteroidia bacterium
TAAAATTAAGAATATCTAATTCTATTGAACTGATGTCTTCTTGAAGTTGAGAGGTTATAGAGCTTGAAACACTATCTTTTAGCATTGCTCCCTTTCCTAATATCAGCCAATCGGCGTTTACGTTTGGAAATGCTTTCAAAATTTGCTCCACTGCTGTAAGGCTTACTTTGTTTCGTCCAGAACTTATATGTGATAGTATAACTGTACTGATTCCTGTCGCAGTTGAAAAAGCTGACTTACTTGAAGTCGTAGATTCTATCAGCTGCACAACTCTTTTATTTATTCCCATGAGTTTACAAATGTAAATAGATTAACATTTGTAAACTTAACATTTGTAAATAATGTTATGGAGTCAATTAATTTTCTGAACAATAATTTAATTAATAATTTAATGCTAACTTGCTCATTACCTGCATTTTGACTGTTCATTATTAACAATTATAAACTACGTGACAGCATGTCATATTTCGTAGGTATCAAAAGAATTTTAAATTTGTCTAAACATTACAGATATGAACAAAAAACAAGATATAGTCGTACTTTCAGTTGTCTTAGTAGCTCTAGTTTTAGCTAGAGTATTTTTTAATATCCCAAATTTTAATCCTTTAGGTGCTGTGGCTCTAATGGGAGGTTTATTGTTTGGAAAAAAATTATGGGCATTTGTAGTTCCTTTAGGAGCATTATTTATTGGAGATGTATTTTTAAGCTTCTCCTCTCCTATCGAGGCACAATATTTATTTTCGACTTCATTTATGTTTGTCTATGCATCGTTTGCATTGATAATAGCTTTGGGTATAGCGTTGAATAAAAATCCAAATGCTACTAAAATTTTAGGAGGTAGTTTAGCTGCAGCGGTTTTATTCTTTTTAGTATCTAATGCGGGATCTTGGTTAGCTTATGATGTTTACCCTAATAATTTTAGCGGTCTTATGTCAGCTTACGAAGCAGGAATTCCATTTTTTAGAAGCACACTTGTTAGTCAAGTCTTATTTAGTCTAGGCATATACGTAGTATATAATCTAGCTACAAACAAAAAACTAGCTTTAGCCTAGGAATTAAGAATTTTAAGTATAAAAAAGGCTCAATAACAATCGTTATTGAGCCTTTTTTGGTAGTATCGAAAACTTACTTAACTAAGTATTTACTTAATGACTTCAAACTCTTGAATAATCATTCCTGAGCGAAGTTTAGGTTCTATATATGTAGATTTAGCTGGCAGCGTTCTTTCTTGGTCAGATACTTTGCGGACCTCTTGAAAAGTGCATTCTTTACTAGTTATAGCTACGTTATAGGTTCTAGAATCAACCAAGTCAAGTAACCTATCAAGTCCAGCAGTGTATGGCAAGAAGCTAATTTGGGAATCTGTTCTACTATCAGCTATTGAAAAGATTTCTTTAACCACATACTCTTCTATTATTTCTACATCAAGCAGCTCAGTTGGTTTTGTATATTCAAGCTTATACCATTGTTTATCTATATATAAGCCGAATGTCTGTTTCTCTCGTATAGTATATAACGGGGTTTCAGACAGTGATACTGAGAACTTTTCTGACAGTAGACTAAGAAGTCTAGCAGGGGCAATAGGTACGACACCTTTTATCAGTCTGTGGAAAGGCAAAATTTCTAACTGATCTTCTGGAATGATGTAGCACATAGATCTATCATTAGATAAACTATTCACTTTTTCGTTGAATTGTTCTGTAGATGCCGAACGATGATGACCGTCAGCTATATAGAAGTTTTCTATTGCAGTCATTTGATCAGAAATGATTTTGACAGAATCCTTCTCGTCTACTCTTTTTATGATATGTCGTTTCTTATCAACAGATTCAAAATCAAAAATCACTTCTGTTTCTACATCTTCAAGCTCTATAGTGCCTTTGTGAGCAAGCAAAGTTGGTTCACCCATGATTTTAGTAGTCTTAAATAGCTCTACTAAGTATTTCAATCTACTAGGTCTTATTTCTTCATGTTTCTTTATGTGATTCTCTTTGTGATCATCTATCGAGCACAATCCGATAATTCCAACAAACTTTTTACCGTCTTTGCGAATTTGTTCATAGATATAAAAAGAAGGCTTCTCTTCTTTGATTAGCACCCCTTTCTGCTTCATTTTTTTAATATACTGAGCAGCAAAAGGTAGGAACTTTTCAGGTTCTTGGAATGCTCCAGCATAACTAAGATGACTTTTGGTTACGTGATGAAACGTATTCTCATTCGTTCTTAGTTCTTCAATTAGATCTTCTTTTACTGGGAAATCTGTAGACTTCGCTGAAACAGCAGATACCAACTCTTCTCTCGGCCTAAGTGCCTTGAACGGATATATTTTTGGCAAAATCTATTTATTTAAAATAGTCAATTATAGTAGCTGCAAGATCAGTACCTACTCTTTCTTGAGCTTCAACAGTACTTGCACCAATATGAGGACTTAATCCCACATTATCCATTCTTAGTATTCTATCATCTACTGGTGGTTCCTTTTCGAAAACATCTGTAGCAGCATACTTTACCTTTCCTGAATTTATAGCATCTATTAATGCAGACTCATTGATTGTACCACCTCGTGCACAATTAACTATACCTACACCAGCTTTCATTTTAGCAAAATCCTCTGAGTCTAATACGTACCCTTGACCACCTGGAATATGTAGACTTATAAAATCAGATTGCTCTAGTAACTCATCTTTCGATATGGTTTTAACGTTTAATTTAAAGTCGCTCGAGTAAGAAGGGTGTAAGTTCAACTCTAAGTCACCTTCCGTTAAGTACGGATCAAATGCTTTTATTTCCATACCACAACCCAGTGCAATGGATGCAGTTTCTCTTCCAATTCTTCCGAAACCAATCAAACCGAGAGTCTTTCCTTGAAGCTCTATTCCTTTACTAGCTCCTTTCTTAAGTTGCTTAAAATCAGACATACCATCTATGGACATTTTTTTATTGACCTGTGGAAGTGATCTAACTATTCCAAATAAGTGACCGATTGCTAATTCGGCAACTGATCTAGACGAAGCAGAAGGTGTATTGAATACAGCAATCCCCTTAGACTTTGCATAATCTACGTCTATATTATCAAGACCTACTCCTCCTCTACCTATCAGTTTAAGGTTAGGGGATGCGTCTATTAAGTCCTGACTTACAGTTGTGGCACTACGTACCAAAATAGCGTCATACTCATTTAGTCGCTCCATCAATTCCTCTTGAGGTATATTGTTAGTGTCTATTTCGTGACCCGCTGCGGTAAGCATTGCTTGCCCCGCAGGATGTAAACCGTCATTAATTAATATCTTCATTACTCTTATTTGAAATTTTTCATAACTGAAACTAAAGCTTCAACACTGTCTAATCCAAGTGCGTTGTACATACTCGCTCTAAAACCTCCTACACTTCTATGTCCTTTTATTCCACTAATATTAGCGTCCGTACATGCTTGAATGAACTCTGCATTTCTCGAATCATCTTTTAAGACAAAAGTTACATTCATCTTTGATCTATCTTCTACAGCTGTAGTTCCTTCAAACAATGGGTTTCTATCTATTTCACCGTAAAGCAAAGCTGCTTTTTCGTCATTTAGCTTTTCGATAGCAGCAAGTCCTTGCTTGTCTATCCATCTCAATGTCTGCATACATCCAAATACCGCAAATACTGATGGAGTATTGAACATAGAACCTTTATCTATGTGCGTGTTGTAATCAAGCATAGTTGGGATATATCGGCTCACTTTTCCGAGTATATCTTTCTTCACGACAACTAAAGTTGTACCAGCAGGTCCCATATTTTTTTGAGCACCAGCATAAATAATG
>JBMYYN010000249.1:0-3791 GCA_049609445.1 Bacteroidia bacterium
CTTAGGTAAGTACCTACACTCGCTTATAAATGGAGATCTTTTTGCGTAAATAATGATTAGAAAAGTGAAATTTGCACGCAATGAATGGTAGAGACCACATCATAAAAGCGTTTAACCAATTGGCAGAATCATTTGAACCAAGCAATGAAGTGCTATCTGCAAACGTGGGGAGAACATATGTAGAGAATAATTGGTTGACAAAAGAAAACTATTGGCTCGCACTTACAGAATGGAAAAGACAACTTGGAAAAGATAGTCTACAACAATTTATTGCGAATAATGCTTTTTCAACTTCTCCCAAAAGAGTAGGCATCATAATGGCTGGAAATATTCCCATGGTGGGGTTTCACGACCTTCTATGTGTTCTCCTTTCTGGAAACATAGCTATAGTCAAACCAAGTAGTGATGACAAGTATGTCATAAAATACATTTGTTCTACATTAGCTAGTCTAGGACTAGACAATAAAATAGAAGTAGTAGAAAAGCTTGAAAAAATAGATGCTGTTATAGCTACAGGAAGTAATAATTCATTCAAATACTTCGAATATTACTTTAAGAGCATCCCCAGTTTGTTGAGAAAGAATCGTAAATCCTTAGCCATACTAGATGGCTCAGAAACAGACGAGGATTTAGATAACTTAGCTACAGATGTTTTCCAATATTTTGGACTTGGATGCAGAAATGTTGCCCTTGTATTTCTTCCTAAGTCTATGAATATCACCAGAGTACTAGACCATTTCATGTCTCACAAAGACATAGAAAATCATAATAAGTTTGCTAACAATTATACTTATCATAGAGCACTCCTATTGATGAACAATGAGCAACATCTGGATACTGGTTTTTTGCTGTGCAAAGAGAAAAAAGACCTTAATGTTCCCCTAGCTTGTTTACACTACGTCTATTATGAGAACCAAGAAGAAGTGAATGATTTTATTCAAGAAAATAAAGAAAATATACAATGTGTTGTGGGTAACTATTACCAAGACGGAATGATTGGTTTTGGCGACAGTCAAAAACCTGAATTACAAGACTTTGCAGATAATGAAAACACACTAGATTTTCTAGACAATCTGTCTAAAAACAACTAAACTAAAAGCAAAACAACATATTTTATATTTTTGAAATAGATATCTTATGACTGCAATGCAACAAGAGACCTTAGTTTCTACCAATTTATTCTTTAAAGATCAGGTAGACTTTTTACGAGGAAAAGTAAGAGATGTATATTTTATAGGCACAGATAAGGTTGTCCTTATCGCTAGTGACCGTATTTCTGCATTTGATCATGTACTGCCTAATGCTATACCTTTTAAAGGTCAAGTATTGAATCAAGTGGCTTCTAAATTTCTGGATGCTACTAAACATATTGTTCCAAACTGGAAAATAACTGAACCAGATCCACATGTCACTATTGGTCATAGATGTAAAGCTTACCCAGTTGAATTTGTGGTACGTGGTTACCTAGCTGGACATGCTTGGAGAGAATATAAAAGTGGCAAGAGAGAAGTTTGCGGAGTGCCATTACCAGATGGTCTAAAAGAAAATGACAAGCTACCTGCACCTATCCTCACTCCTACTACAAAAGCTGAAAGTGGCCATGACTTAGACATTAGTTACGAGGAAATAATTAATCAAAAGCTAATCCCTAAAAGTGAACTTCAAAAACTGAAGAATTATGCTTTGGAATTGTTTGAATTTGGAACTAAACACGCAGAAAGTAGAGGTTTAATTCTTGTAGATACAAAATACGAGTTTGGTAAAAGAGATGGAGTGATTACCCTTATCGATGAGATACATACTCCAGATTCTTCTAGATACTTCTACGCAGATACTTATGAAGAGAAGCAGAAAAAAGGTGAGCCACAAAGACAGCTGTCAAAAGAATTTGTGCGTCAATGGCTTATTTCAGAAGGCTTCCAAGGTCAAGAGGGACAAGAAATCCCTATTATGTCTAGTGAAATGGTAACATCTATTTCTGAAAGATACATTGAGCTTTTTGAGCACATCACAGGTGACACATTTGAAAAAAGAGACTATACAAACGTTGAAAAGACCATTGAGTCAAAAATTAACACATACTTCAGTACTATTTAAATTAAAAAAATGAAAAAATATTTACTTATAACTCTAGCACTCTCCGCTACTGTATTTAGTTCAGCTCAGAAAGTGACAACTTATGCTGGTAAAGCACACAGTGATTTGGAGACCAATTTTGAGCGAGCTTCTGGCGTAGATTTGAACAACACGTACTTCTCTAAACCTGAAGGAATCTGTTTTGACGACAATGGAAAAATGTACATTTCTGAGGTAAACAAGATTCGTTCGGTTATCTCGAATAAGCTTTACATCAGGGCTGGTAGCTTACAAAAACCTTCACTGTCAGAAGGATACCAAAACAATGCTGGAATTCAAGCGACTTTTAGAAATCCTGCAGGAATGGTAGCTGACGCTAATGGAAATATCTATGTCGCTGATGAGGACAACCACTGCATCAGAAAAATAGCTGCATACATTAACATTGGAAATCCTCAAGCTGTCACAACTTTCGCTGGTGCTGCTCCTACTGTAGGATTGCCTGGTTATGGAACTGAGGGTACTGCCAATGGTACTGGAACAGCTGCTAGATTTAGCCAGCCTAAAGACATTACTCGTGATGCTAATGGCAATTTTTATGTTACTGAATATGGAAACTACACTATCAGAAAAATTTCTCCTTCAGGCGTTGTAACAACCTTAGCCGGGAAAGCAGGAGTCGAAGGAACTGCTGACGGAACTGGAACAGCAGCTACTTTTGGAGGTCCATGGGGTGTAGCTATGTTAGACGCAAATCATATCGTGGTAGTTGATAACTGGAACACAAACATTAGAAAAGTTAATATCAATACAGGTGTCACAACAACGCTGGCCGGACCTTCTACAGGTCCAACTCCAGGACAAGTGGACGGAACACTAACTGCAGCAAGATTTAAGTCACCAAAAGGTGTCGCTGTTGTTGGAGGAATAATATATGTCACAGACCAGAACTTAGTTAGAGCTATTGACGTGTCAAAAAATTCTGTTACGACTTTTGCTGGAAACAAAGCTTTAGTCGAGGTCAAAGATGGTACTGGAAGTGCTGCTGCATTTACTGAATTAAGTAATATTGAGACAGATGGCCTTGGAAATCTGTTTGTCACTGAAAATAGCATTTGGGTAAATAGCTCAGTAATTAGAAAAATAGAAATAAATGACTTAGCTCCTGTTGCAGACTTCACTGCTTCAGAAACTACTTTAGTTACAGATCAATTGGTTACTCTTACAGATCAATCAACCGGACAAACACCTACAAGCAGAACTTGGACAATCACTCCTATGGATTATACAATCAAGTCAGGAAGTTTAAGTAACAATGTAGTCGGACTATCATTTTCTAAAGCAGGATTCTACGATGTAAAGCTTTCTATTACCAATGATTTTGGAACAAATGTAAAGACTAAAGAGAGCTATCTAGTTGTTTCAACAATAGGAAATGTAAAAGAAAGATATGAGAGCAGTGACGCGATAAACGTTTATCCTAACCCTGCAAACAATACATTCTCTATGAAGTTTGAAATCGGAATGTTAACAGAAAGTACTGTGGTTGAACTTTATCAAATAAATGGTCAGAAAGTATCTACAATTGATCCATATGTAGCCTTTAACACCTCAGAGTTGCCTAATGGATCATACTTTATCACTATCACAACGGATAACGTGAAATACGCTAAAAAACTAGTGATAGCTCACAAATAAGAATTAAAAATATAAAA
>JBMYYN010000250.1:0-3786 GCA_049609445.1 Bacteroidia bacterium
ATTTGCATTAGTGGCAGTGAGAGTAACAATGAAAGTCCCTGAATCTGCAAAATTATGCTGGACTTCTTTTCCAAGATAAGAACCGCCATCACTAATCGTCCATTCAAAGTCAACAGCATCTAGACTAGAGCTATCTTTAAATGTGACAAATTCTGTAATAGTACTAGGCTCAAGTGGGCTGAACGTAAAGTCAGCAATAGGGAGATCAAATACAGTAACAGGTGTATTTAATCTCAAACTGTCCGTACAGCCTTTATCGGATTCAGCTTTCACCAATAAACTATAATTACCTGGTGTGTTGTAAGTATAGCTTGACAAGTCTCCTGATGTGGAATTTCCGTCACCCCATTCCCATGTATACGTCATTGTTCCTGGAGTGATATTTGAATTATTAAGAATTTCTATTTCAAATGGTACACAACCTTCGTATTCAGCTAATGTAACATCAAGTGTAGGCAATGGATCTATAGTTAGAATTTGGTCCAACGTGTCTGTGCATCCATTATCTGAAATTGTCGTCAGAGAGATAGTGTGATCCCCGACAGATGGAAAAATGTAGCTAGCAGATGGTCCACTTGAGTTATTCCCATCTACAAGCCAATTAGTATTATTGATATTTCCAGTAGCAATCGTACTAGTGCTTGTTATTCTGGTTACTTCGCCAAAACAAGTATTCTGTACCGTAAATGAATTGACTGGCAGTGGATGAACTAAAATAGCTTTTTCGACACTATCCTTACAACCATTATCACTCTCTGTAACTAGTTTAACTGGTCGTGATCCAGCAGTAGTTGCCTTAAAGGTTGGATTTTGAATATTAGCAACTTCAATGTTGTCTAAATACCAAGTATATGATGTAATTGTACTTGGTGCAGTTATCGTAGAATTATCTGTAGGAACTATATCCTCTTCGTTACAGATAGGAACAATAAAGAAGTTGGCTTTTGGATTTATAAACGCCTCAAAACTATCAGTAAGAGAGATATTACATCCATTCTTAGTGAGTACGTCTAATTGAACAATATTCATACCTTCAAAATTGGATTGGTGTACGAACATAGAATCAGACGAAACAATAGAACCATTAATGGACCAGGAATATGTACTTAAACTGTCTAATCCGAGAATATTGTTTGAGCTAATATCTTGTGAAGTTTCATTACAATCGTCAACAAGGTTCAAGGACGATATACTAGGGTAGGTAATAATAATATCCCGTGTTGTATCTGTAACACAACCTCTATCTGATGTAGCAGTTAACGTGATAGTTTTAGTTCCACCAGTGGCGTATTCTACCTTATCTGAAGTGCCAGTACCCGATAAAGCATCATCAAAGTCCCACGTAAGGCTATATGAGCCAGATGAGATAGAAGAAGCATCAGTAAACTCAGTACTGTCTCCAAGACATGTATTCAGAGAAGTAAAATCAGGAACTACTAATGGGTTTATAGAAATGTCTTGACTAAAAGTATCTCTACAGAAACTATCCTGTTCCATAATGAGTTGTACAGTGTAAACTCCCGCTGCATCAAACTCTTTACTAAAATCGTATGAGTAAGCTGTATCAGGGAGTGAAGTGTACCAGAGAGTATCTGTGAATTCTCCACCTTCCAAGACAGTTGTGTTTACAAATGAATTTCCATTTCCGTAGCACGTATCATTATAAGTAAATGACGTCTCAAACTTGGGATATTTGTACAAATCAGCTATGAATGTTGAAGAACATCCACTATCCGAAGTAGCAGTTAAACTAGCAGAGTAGAATCCAGAATCAGCAAAATGATATGTTGGATGTTCCTCGGTGATGCCAACTCCTATCCCATCAGACATTTCCCAAAGGAAAGAATCCACGACCCCTTTTGCCACTATAGAGGTGTTTTGGAAATATGCAGAATCAAAATAACATACATCACTGACAGTAAAACTTGCCTCTGGTGTTGGATTAACTACTAGTGAATCCAATATTGTATCTCTACATTGATTGTATGTAACTACCTCCATCATGAAACCAACTTTTTGGGCTGTATCAAAGTAATGAGATACGTTTTTTCCAATTTTAGCAGGTGCTCCATCTATCGTCCAGCTGGTAAAACCATAGACTTCAGGAGAAGGTACCGTACTTATATCTTGAAACAGTGTTGAGTTACTATCACACAAAGCCCCTCTACTCATTTTTGCCTCTGGTTTTCCATAAATAGTCACTTCTATGAGTGACGAATCAAAATTTGAACAGCCATCAAAAACTGGCTTGTACGTATATAGTTTAACCTCATAAGTACCTGTATCAGTATATATATGTGATGGATTTTGAATAGAATCTATGTTTCCGTCACCAAAGTCCCATTCCCATTTTACAACATTATATTCAGCCGTACCGCCAAATTTGGTTGGACGTCCCACACATCCAGTTACGGCATTAGCCAAAGGAGAATTTGTTACAGAAGCTACTGCAGTTAGATCTTTTACATTAGCTCCTGCAGCATATCCATAACTCTCATATCTACCTTCTCCGTATGCAGTCGCGATAAATCCTTGATTCGCTGTTAGTCTATGATTTCCAGAAGTTACCTCAAAACGGGCATAGCTGTATCCTGCTAGTTTTGGAACGGCAGTAAAAGTCTTGGATACACCATCAATTCTAAATGAGGTAGCTGCTCCTGTAGGTATAACTACGTTAATGTAATGTTTGTCTATATCATAATATCTACTTGAATACAATGTTATATCCTTTAAAGTCTGTTCAAGAGGATTAAGAATGGTCATAGAGGGATCTCCTACTCTATTACTTCCTCCATCACATTTAGATGTTTTTTGAAACTGAGCCACAGACACTGGTTCAGTAGCCAATACATATCGAATAGTAGACTCATCATTAACATCGAAGTATTCTCCTTCGTCAATGTATCCTATTGTCGGCGGACCTATATTTTTAAAAACAAAGACTTCAGTTCCGTCCACTGACCCAAGAATTCTAAAATTATCACTCGCTCTACCAAGTGCTGGAACAAGTACGAACTTTTTTCCCCAAGATGAGGTTGGAAACATTTGTTCATAAAGATTATCACCAGAGTTTGCACCCCAGCCTCCAGAACAACCACCGATTCTGGTGTACGAGCTTCCAGCAAATACTGCTACAGTTCTACAATTGGCTGTTGCTCCTGTGTCGATTACTTCTATTAGTGTACCAGTCACATCGTCAGAACTTCCATTTACTATTCCTTGATAAACTTGACCTTCATTCAAAGTAATCTGATATTTAGTCCCTGCAGCTCTCGTTCCACCTCCACTTTTTTTCAAGGCTACACTCGGAGTTATGTCTATTTTGGTATTAGCTTTAGTCCCAACGATAATGAATTCACTTCTATCGCTTCCTGTTGATTCTTGATATCCTACTAAGTAATATTTCTTTCCTAAAGTTCTAGTAGGCAGAACAAGTGTGGCGTCACTTTTATTTCCTTCGTAATGATGAGAATAGACAATAATATTGTCATCAGCCACGACTTTTACCCCTTTACTTTCAATGCAATCTTCACAACTTATATAAGCCTTTGGTACATCCACATTTACTACGGTAAGGTTGTTTGCTGTTACTGTGAAGTTTTTGGACCAGGACTGACCGGGAATTGAAACTGTACCAGTGGTATTGGAATCACTCGTTATGTACAATGACATACCGGCTCTTGTTCCTTGCTCATGTTTCATGTACCCCAACCAAAATTCAGTTCCTTTGTTCGATTTTGACTGTGCAAAAGCGTCTATCGAAAACGTAAAAAAGGAAGTAAAAAG
>JBMYYN010000251.1:0-3768 GCA_049609445.1 Bacteroidia bacterium
CCTTATGATACTCTTTAAAATATGCTAAGAACTCCATAGCCTTCATTTGATTGGAAGCTGCCATAAAAAAAGCATACGGATTATCTGAACCAAGGTTTTCGATCGTCGTCATAGGAGAAAGCAATGGTATTTCATGTTTCTTAGCATAGTAAGCCGCGATTCGTACTTGTGCTTCGTCGGTAGGCCCTATGATCAAATCTGCATTTTTAACGGAAGGTTTCTTCAGAATAGTCCTAAGTACATTAGTATCATTATCTGTATCATAGTATTTGATGTGAAATGATGAACGAAGTTTCTCTATCTCAGATATCGCAAGCTTCATTCCTTGATAATACTCCAACATTACTCCTGATCTTCTGAGATCTTTAGAGCTATTTTTTGCGTCTGAGTGAAACGGTAAAAGAACTGCAATCTCAAAATTGTGCTTATGTACAGGCACCTTGTAGACTTCTCCTTTGAAGTCCACCATAGAATATTTTTCAGTCTTCTCCTCCTTTTTATCCTCACGAGGATTTTCGACCACCTTTGGCTTTCTATCATCCTCCTTTTCTGAAGAAACGATTACGTCATCTTCTGGCCATACCGTAGGTTGCGTTTTTTTGAACGCTCCACATGATATGAGCAACAATGGGATTAATAAAAGGCTAAGTGGCTTACTCCCACTCAATGGTCGCAGGCGGTTTAGAACTGATATCATATACTACTCTATTTATTCCTTTTACTTGGTTAATTATCTTATTAGATACTGTGGCTAAAAACGAGTGCGGTAAATCTGCCCAATCTGCGGTCATACCATCTACCGATGTTACAGCTCTTAGAGCTACTACATTTTCGTACGTACGCTCATCTCCCATCACTCCTACAGATTGAACTGGCAGGAACATTACTCCCGCTTGCCATATCTTATTATACAAGCCCTGTTCCTTCATCTCATTGATGAAGATAGCATCTGCGTCTTGCAATATACGAACATTTCGCTCTGTAATATCTCCAATGATACGAATAGCAAGTCCTGGTCCTGGGAAGGGATGTCTATCCAATATCATACTTGGAACACCTAGCTCTGCCCCTATCCTTCGCACTTCATCTTTGAAAAGTAGCCTCAAAGGTTCAGCTAGTTTTAGCTCCATATCATCCGGAAGTCCACCAACATTGTGATGAGATTTAATAGTAGCAGAAGGTCCGTTCACAGATACTGATTCTATCACATCTGGATAAATAGTACCTTGTCCTAGCCATTTTGCATCTTCTACTTTTCCTGCCTCAGCATCAAACACTTCTATAAACGTATTCCCGATGATTTTTCGTTTTGTCTCAGGGTCAGATACACCTTTTAATCGACTGATGAATAAATCAGAAGCATCTACACCGATTACATTTAGTCCAAGTCCTTTGTATAACTCCAGTACTTCTTCGTACTCATTTTTTCGAAGGACACCGTTATTGACAAATATACCGACAAGGTTATCTCCTATGGCTTTATGCAGAATAAATGCTGCTACAGAACTGTCAACACCTCCACTTAGACCCATTATAACTTTATCATTACCAATAGTCTTTTTGTAATGCTCTACGCTCTCCGTCACAAAGTGTGCAGGTGTCCAGTCACCTGAGCATCCACATATATCATTTGTAAAGTTTTGTAATAAAATCTTACCATCAACACTATGACTTACTTCAGGGTGAAACTGTACAGCATATATATCTTTGTCTACGAATTTAAAGGCTGCAACAGGGATACTGTCCGTCTTTGCTAGTACTTCTGTCCCCTCAGGCATACTTAAAATAGTATCACCGTGACTCATCCATACTTGGCTTCCATCCTCAATACCATGTAGCAATCTACTATCTCTCGTCATCGTGAGATTTGCTCTACCGTATTCTCTATGCGTAGATTTCTCTACACGACCACCATTGCTTGCTACCAAAAACTGAGCACCATAGCATAGTCCAAGGACAGGCACATCCATGTTCATCACATCTAGGTCAGCGACAGGTGCATCAGGTTGAGTACATGAAGCAGGACTTCCAGATAGGATTATTCCCTTTAGATTTTCTGGTAATTCTGGAAGTTTATTGAATGGGTGAATCTCACAATAAATATTAAGCTCACGAATTCGTCTAGCTATTAGTTGCGTAAACTGAGATCCGTAATCGACAATGAGTATCTGCTCGTGCATATTATTCTTATAATCGCACAAAAATAAACCATTGTAATAAGGGCTACTTGAAAGACGAGAATCAAGTTATAAACAAGTAACTTGTCTAGAACTCATAGGGAAGTTTACGACGGATTGGTAAACTTATATCCTACCCCTCTAAGCGATAAGAAAAATTGAGGTTTTTTGGGATCTACTTCAAAGTACTTTCGAAACGCAAGTATAAAATTATCAATGGTACGAGTACTTGGGTATACCGAATACCCCCAAACAGTTTGAAGTATTTTTTCTCTACTCACGACCTCATCCTCGTTTTCTATTAAAAGCTTAAGCAAAAGTGCCTCTTTCTTTGTCAATGAAAATTTACCGTCTTTACCAACTGCTTCATAGCTATCAAAATTTGCAGAATTCACGCCAAACGAATACTCACTAATACTTTTTGAAGATGAAGATTCTTCATTTCTCGAAATGAGTTTTTCGATACGAATAAGAAGTTCTTCAAGATTAAATGGCTTTGTGAGATAATCATCACCTCCTTTTTTAAGCCCTAGCACTCTATCCTCTGAACTGCTTTTGGCACTTAAAAACATAATTGGAACTTCAGAATCATGCAGTCGTATATTCTCACAAACAGCAATACCATCTATGTTAGGAATCATAATATCTAGTATCACTAAGTCAAATCGCTGCTCCTTGAAAGTCGAAATAGCTGAGGCACCATCATGGACCACAATTGGGTGGTACTCTTCCAACTCTAAATTAAGCTTGATAGTCTCTGCTAAATGCTTCTCATCTTCTACTACTAGGATTCTTTTCTTCATATGATTTATTGTTCGAGGTTCTTACTCTACAAAGTTCAGAAATAATCCTCATAAGAAAGTCAGAATTGTATCACAATAAAATCAGGGAAGCTCTACTGTAAAAACAGAACCATTTGGTTTATTGGCACTTACACTTACTTTTCCATTGTGTCTTTCTGTAGCTTGTTTTACTATGAATAAGCCTAAACCCGTTCCCTTTGTAGTCCTAGTTTCTTCATCTTGGACTCTATAAAACTTCTTAAAAATATTTTTGTAATCCTTTTTATTTATGCCTACTCCGAGATCTTTTACCTTCAGTATTTTGATCTCTTGACGTAGCTCTAAGCTTACCTCTATAGGTTTATTGTCGGAGTACTTAAATGCGTTTTCGATGAGGTTATTTACCACCATTCGAAGTATAAAACTATCTCCATTCACAACAAGTCCTTCTTCTATCTTAGCATCTATTTCTCCTTTTATTCCTTGATTTGAAACTACCTGAGAGACCATTTCACTGAGATTGACATCGGAGAGAGAATACTCATATTTATTGTTTTCTATCTGCATAGAGATGAGCATGTTCTCTGCAAGCTCTTCCAATCTGTATGTATTCTGTATGCTATTATCTATGAGCTCAGATCTTTTCTCTTCTTTGACCTTCGGATGCTTACTCGTCTGAAGCATAAGTCTTATGGCCGCTATTGGAGTTTTAAACTCGTGTGTAACCGAAAGTAAAAAATTGTTTTGTCGCTTATTGAGCTTGTAGATACTATCTATACTATAATAGACTCCATAGATACCAGCCGCTA
>JBMYYN010000252.1:0-3760 GCA_049609445.1 Bacteroidia bacterium
TTAAGTAAAATTGCAAAACTACTAAATAGCTGTACTCCTTCTGTAAAGCCACTGTACACTGCGAGAGTTTTTGCAATATTCATCGGAGTATCCATTCCGAAGTCTGATAGATGCTCGTGTTTATCCATCATTGCTTTATGCTCAAAAAACTTTTGATATTCGTCATCTCCGAAACCAAGAGTTTCAAGTAGCAGTGAGTATGCCTCTTGATGTACTGCTTCCATTGCAGCAAAAGCAGAAAGCATCATTCGTATCTCTGGTTGCTTAAATGTTGGTAGATAATGTTTGGCATATCCACAACAAACATCTACGTCTGCCTGAGTAAAGAAACGAAAGATTTGATTAATAAGTCTACGGTTTTCAGGCGTCAACTTATCACGATAGTCTCGTAAATCATCAGCAAGGTTAACTTCATCAGGAAGCCAATGCATGTGCTGTTGATCTTTATATTTTTCGTAAGCCCAAGGATAGTTAAAGGGCTTATAGTATTCTCTTTCTGTTAATAAATTCATTAGTTATCCTTCACACGCTAAACAAGCGCCTTCGTCGACACTCTCGACTACCATTTGTCTTAGAACTTCATCTGATACTTTTTCAGCTCTACGATATGCTTCGCTTCGTAAATAATATAGAGTCTTTACTTTCTTTTTCCACGCCATCATATGTGCAGCGTGAAGTTCTTGCTTTGAGACATTTGCAGGAAAAAATAAGTTCAAAGATTGACTTTGGCATATTTGTTCTTGACGATCTGCTGCCATGTCTACTACCCATCTTTGATCTATTTCTACTGCTGTTTTAAATACGTCTTTTGTCCAGTCATCTAAAAACTCGAGATGTTGAACAGACCCTCCACTTGTAACTATATCTTTCCACACTTCATCGGTATCAAGTCCAAGGTCTTGTAAAATAGCTTGTAGATATTCATTCTTTTGCAGAGAGCTTCCGCTTTTAGTTTTTTGAGTATAAGCATTTGCACGATACGGCTCAATACTCGGGCTAGTGTTGCCACAAATAATACTAGACGAAGCATTTGGAGCGACAGCAAGTAAATGACAGTTACGCATACCTGTACCAATAGCATCGGGAGCCTCTCCGCGCTCTTTTGCTAACTTCCTGCTCGCCTGCTCTGCTTTAGACTTAATATGCTTAAATATTGCCATATTTCGTCCTTTAGCCATTGCGGACTCAAAAGGAACATTGTGCCTTTGTAAGTAAGCATGAAACCCCATTGCTCCTAAACCAATACTTCGTTCTTGTTCTGCGCTATATTTTGCTTTTGCTAGCTCATTTGGAGCATTTTCAATAAAATGAGTCAATACATTATCTAACATTCTTACTAGATCAGGAATAAACTTAGGGTCATTACTCCACTCATCATATTCTTCCAAATTAACACTAGACAGACAACATACTGCGGTCCGCGTTTCATTCGTTGGCAGTGTAATTTCACTGCATAAGTTTGACTGATGAACTTGTAACCCTAGTTTTTGTTGGCATTCGGGGAGACCCGCCTGTACTGTATCTCCAAACATAATGTAAGGCTCCCCGGTTTCTACTCGATTCTGAATAAGTTTAACCCAGAGAGTTTTAGCAGATACAGTTTTTATAACTTTTTGACTATGTGGATCAACTAATTCCCAGCTATCGTCAAATCCTGGAATGAGCGAGGCATTTTCAATAATTTGCATAAACTTATCAGAAATAACTACACCATGGTGCAAGTTAACTGATTTACGATTTACATCCCCTCCTGTAGGCTTTCTTACATCTAAAAACTCCTCAACTTCTGGATGATTAATTGGTAGATAAGATGCATAACTACCTCGCCTTGTAACTCCTTGAGAAAATGCAAGCATTTCTGCGTCTACTACTTTCATAAAAGGAATTACTCCAGTAGACTCCGAGCCATTTGAAGTCTTAGAGCCTACAGAACGCACATCCCCCCAATACCCTCCTACACCTCCTCCTACAGACGATAAAAAAGCATTTTCAGTGTAATGTCCAGTGATGCCTAGTCTACTATCTTCTACATAATTTAGAAAACACGAAATGGGCAGACCTCTTTTTGTACCTCCATTTGAGAGAATCGGAGTACTAAACATAAACCATAACTTACTAGCGTAGTCGTATAGACGTTGAGCGTGCTCCTCGTCGTCTGCAAAGGCTTCTGCAGCTCGTGCAAAAGCCTGTTGTGGAGAGCTTTCTCCATTTACCAAATATCTATCCTGTAAAGTTTTGATACTAAATTCTGATAGGTATCTATCTCTTCTAAAATCAATTTGAACGCTCATATAATCTTTTCTCTATATCTGGGATATTTCCCATACCTATTGCATCCTCGCAATATGTCATTATATCCATAAGTTGATAATTGTACAGCAACTGATCTCCGCTTTCATTGAGAGTTTGTATATATTTGTACTTACTATCAATTGGTAAAGCATTATAGATATCTAGTGCATCTCCGAATTCTTTTATCAAGGTTTCGGCTCTTTTTGGCCCCACCCCATTTATTCCAGGAACATTATCTCCTTTATCTCCAACCAAGCACTTTAAAGAAATATATTCTTCAGGAGTAACATTGTAATGTGTATTCCAGTTTTCAATCGTAACTTCCTTCCTCGTTACATAAGAAAACCTACTTACACCTTTCTGAATTAATAGGTCCCAATCTCTATCACTAGAAATTAGCCAGATATTTCCTAAGTTAAAACGTTCTTTATGCTTTACTAAGTATCCTGCTATATCATCTGCTTCTACGCCCTTGTATCGAAGAACCATATGATCTTCTGCAAGCACATCAAGAGATGCTTCGAACTCCTCAAAAAACTCTTCGAATGCAATACGCTCTTCTTCTGTTTGATCTGCAAACTTTTCTTTTCTATTCTGCTTATACTCAGGATAGATTACTTTTCTATACGAGGAAGAACCCCAGTCTGCCGCAATAATTATAGATTTACATTGGTAAGACTCTGCTAAACTTTCTACAGTTTTTTGAAAATCATATCGAAAATCTGTGCGGCCTTGATGTTTCCAACGAAAGGCTAAGTTTAAAGCATCTACTATTAGTGTTGAGGGTTCGTCGTTAATTTTTTCATTAAAATTAAACGCCATTTAAAAACTCCGGTTTTTCTTTTTCTAGCCACTCTTCTGCGAGTAGTACAAAGCACTGAAGAAAACAGATAAACATATAGTTTTTTGTTTCTTCTGGCACTTCTGCTGTTACCACAAAGACGGGAGACCGATTATACTTAAAAAATAAGAGAGGCTCTTGATTTCCTTGAGCAGCTTGTTTTAAGATTTTTGTCCACCACTTGATAAGATTGTTTGTTCTGGGCGCTGTAAAAATTTTATCAGTAAGAGGGGATTCTGCATAATTTTTTACTTCAATGCAGAACTTATTTTTTTCATGTGGCACATATAAATCCCCCTTTAAGTATTCAAGTGCTCCAGATGCCGGAACTCTCTCAAACTGAAGATTCGTGTGCTCACGAAGCATATCTCTTACTAGATACTCTCCTCGTGCCCCTTTTGCTCTACTATCAACCATCTGACCCCATTAATATTTCACCAAGCATTTCATACTTTTCATGGTACTCTGCCGCTTTTGCAAGCTCTTCTTCTATTGCTGCTAGAATATCAGGATGCTCTCCGATTCCTACTGGGCTTTCTAAATAAATTTTCACATTCGCTTTGTGGTACTTCACTTTCCCCGCTAGATAGCTCATCATGCTTTCGGTTATCATTTGTTTCACGTTCT